>JAJRQG010000040.1 GCA_024280395.1 Gammaproteobacteria bacterium
ACCAAAACTGTTAATTATGGATGAACCCTTAAACGGGCTAGATCCACATTTGATCATTGAATTCAGAAATATCATTGGCCAATTAAAAAAAGACAGTCTAATCATTATGTCCACCCATTATTTGGCAGAAGCAGAACTGGTTAGCGATAGGGTTTTGATTATGCTAAATGGCCAAATGTTAGACAACATTGAAAGAAGCGGTTCAGAAACCTTTGATTTGGAAAAAGTGTATATGCAACATACCGCAGCAAAGGAGACTGTGACGTGACTCTGTATCAAGCCGAGTTAAAGTATTATTTGCGCTCCCCCGTTATTTGGTTGATTGTTGCTGTTTCGGCATTTATTTCTGCTTGGTCATTTTTATTGGCCATCGAACTGTTCACCACACTACAGGTGAAATTTGCTGGTATGAGTGATGCTCCAACCATTATTCAAGGCATTGTTTTTCCGTTGTTATCTGCACAGAGTAAAATTCTCATCATTATTGTGGCTATTATTGCTGGCTTAAGTTTTTCGAGATTGTCTCACAATCAATCCTGGTCACTAATCACCAGTGCACAAATGCCTGGTTGGAAGATTATCCAACACAAATACTTAGCAGTTCTGTTTGTTTGCTTGATTTTTATATTGCCTGCGATAGTTGCATTGTTGAGTTTGATGTTTATTACAGGGTTACAAATATTGCCTGTGTTTATTGCGCTTGTTGGATTGTTATTGCTACTGTTATGGATGTTGGCTTTGGGATTGTTGCTTTCGAGTTTGGTCAACAACACGGGGTTCGCCATACTGTTGTGCATTGTGTCATTTATGTTGCTTTTGTTACTGTCACAATCAACGATCGATGCACAATGGGGTAAAAATTGGATTCAGGTTTTCACTCCTTATTATCATTTCAAACAATTCACAACAGACTATATTCCATTGGCTTCTATTTTCTATTTCGTTATGGGAACTGTGCTGTTTTTATGGATGACTAAAATTAGGTTGATACAGAAAAGGCATTGTTTATGAATACCCGAGTATTTAAAAAATCAATACCATTAATTGCCGCCATAGTTATTTTGACGCTACTTTTTATTTATTTGGAAAAAAACACCAGCAGATACGCACTTCAAGTGGATAAATCCAAAGGCTTGAATCAACAGTCAATTCATGTGATTGAATCATTAACCAGTAATAAAGCGGTCAAATTTGAAGTCTATACCAGGGCAGATTCGAGCATTGGCAAGAAAATTAAACAATTCTTTGCTCCTTTCAAACGGATTAACCCAGAGATACAAATAGAATTTATTGACCCAACAACCCAACCAAGTAAAGCAAGACTTAACGCTGTGACGATACAAGGAGAAATGGTTTTACGACATCTTGATGAAACAAGTTTGGGAAAAATCAATATCACAGAACTATCAGAATCAGCAGTCGTCAATGCCATCAGAAAATTACAAAATAGCCAGGATGAATGGCTGATATTTGCCGAAGGTTACGGCATGCAAAGTGTCAATGATGATACCGATTCGGGTCTTTCTCAATTATTGCTACACCTTAAAAAACTGGGGTTTCATGTGGCAAGAATGCCATTGAACGTGAGTTTGATACTGCCGGATAATGTTAAAGCCATAGTATTGCCATCTCCAACAGAAATATTGGACAATGAAATGGTCGCATGGCTACAAACCCAAATGGACAAAGGCATTGCTATTTGGTGGTTGAATGATATTGATAATACACAACCCCAACTAGAACTGGCAATGGATATGATGATTGGTGAAAAGTCATTAATCAATGACGAAGACTATTCTGGCAGTATCACTGAATTTCCAAATAATATTATTACCGAAAACTTCAACCAGCCCATTTATATTGCCGAAGCCAATGCAATCATTGCCGATGGTTTTACACCACTGATCCAAACCCAAAACAAAGAAAATTTAGCCGTTTCTCGTCAGCTCAATAACTCTCGAATAGTCATTACAGGCGATGCCGATTTTATTAACAACCAGTATCTCAATGTCGCAGCCAACAAAGCATTGAGTACCCGCATAATTGATTGGTTGTTATATCACGATGACAGAATCAATATTCCCGTTCATATCAACGAAAACACCCAACTATATCTGTCTCAAACTCAGCTAGTTCTATTGAGTGTGGTGTTTTTACTGCTGATTCCTTTGTTGTTCCTTTTTATTGCAATCAAGCAATGGAGAGCCAGTCGTGCCTGAATTTGACGACGAATATTGGATGCAACAAGCCATTGAAATGGCAAAAAAAGCCGAACAATGTGATGAAGTTCCCGTAGGTGCGATTATAGTCAAAGACAATCAAATCATCGGCACTGGCTACAACCAAGTCATCACCCACAACGATGCATCAGCCCATGCAGAAATCCAAGCCATCAGAAATACAGGCAAAAACATCGACAACTACCGAATCATCAACACCAAACTCTACGTCACCCTAGAGCCCTGCATGATGTGTGTAGGCGCAATAGTCCATGCAAGAATAACAGAAATCATCTTCGGTGCTTACGACCCCAAAACCGGCATGGCAGGCACCCAAGACAACTGCTTTGAAAAACCCTACCACAATCACTCTGTTGAGATTTTAGGTGGTATTTTGGAATTGGATTGTGCAAGGCAATTGAAGGCATTTTTTAGGAGGAAGAGGGGTGGTTAACGATAGTATAAGCTAATCATTATGTTATTTGTTTAGACAAGTAATCACTTAATATACTGACTCTTTCTTTAATGTTTGATACGTCATTTGTACCGTGTTGAGATAGTCTATCAAATTCTAAATAATCATAATCGGCCTCTTCATAGTGTTTTTCTGCTATTTTCCTGTTTTCCTTAATTAAATTATCAAATTCTACCAGTTTTGACCTTTTAATAATGATGCTAGTTTTTCTTGCCCATTTAAAAATTAAATAATACATCACCATACTGCCTTGTGCTCTAAGTAATATATCTTTATTAGTGAAACAGTTAGACATTTCATCAAGATAATTACAAATATCTATTTGTGTGTTTTTTACAAATGCTGATTTGCCCGATTTATATTTTTTTGCCATAGAGTCGAGATATACCTTTTTTGTATCAATTAATTTATTTGATTCAATTTGTATTATTTCAACTAAAAGAAACCTTGCAGCAACTTCATAATGTTGGTATCGGGTGTTCTTGAACTTTACTTTTTTAGTAAAAAAAGTATGGCAGGATAAATCTCTTATAGCTTTTACCATGTCGCCACCGAAAGCATTTCTTTTTTCAGCCGAATTTAGAGGAACAGCTTCGTTAAGTCTAAAGAACATATCTTCAATTAAATCAATGTCATCAGTCATTACACCTACAATTGGTAGCACAAATGAATCAAACCTTATTTTTATTTTAGGATATTCTTTTCCTAAATCTTCGTAACTTAATCCGGATAAATCTATTTCTCTATTGTCTTGATATTCAAAATCAGAAGATAAGCAAAATTCCCCATCAATAAAGCCCCAAATAGTTTCCAATCTTTGTTTACCGTCAATAATTGCATATAATTTATTGATTTTAGCTCTTTCTTTTCTATCAAATTGATGAAAATAAATTTTGGGTATATCATATTTATTTAAAATTGAATCTATTAATAGTTGCTTTTTTTCTATAGTCCAAACTCCACCATTTCTTTGATATTCAGGATCGACAATAATCTCATCTTTTTCTGAATATATGCTTAATATAGTAGAATGTTGAACAGGGTATGTTTCTATATAACTCATATGAATTTCTTTTTAATTATTTCACCTATACTCGAAAGTTCAGGAAATAAGGTGAATTTATTGATTTCAAGAAGGGCTAATTCTTCTCGTAACTTAGATTTAGAACTTGCTGGAATTTTGAATTTAAGTACTTCATGGTTTTTACAAAACTTCTCAATTGGCATGATATCAAGATGATGAATAGTAAATACACCTAGCTGTGCTTGGATTCTTGGGCTATTCCTTGTTGCGATTGTCGCAATTGGCGCTAATTGGTTTCTAGGGTTAGAACTTAATGACTTTATTGAGTAATTTTTAAGTTCTTCATCATCAAACGAAGGAATGAAATTTTTTTCTAAAGTTGGAATATTTGCTATTTTATTAAATTCTGTTGGTTTTAATAGCCATAATGAAGCATCACAACCATCTTTCAATTCATCTATTACTGCAAAGTATAATGCAGATAGAGGGCTCTCGCTCCAATCCAACAACCTTGTTGGCAACCCATAATGTTGCATCAAAAACAACCAATCAAAATCATCATCATATCTTTTTTGAATCAACATCGCTGCTGATTGTTTAAAACGAGATAAAAGTGAAGTTTCAGAAGTGCTATTATTTATTCTGTGTATACCAGGTGATAAACCCCATGAAAAATCGGATTGACCTCTAAACCAAATATCTTCATTACAATTCATGCTTACTTTTTTAAGTTGAGTAATCAAGTTGCCAATTGTTTTTATTTCTGCTTTTGTTTCCATTATCTTGTATTGTTTTATTATCGCTAAAGTTCTTAAATATTCACATAACTACGAATATAAATAATGTTTGTCTATTAGTGAATTTTCTTGAATAGACATATATTTATCTGTCTAAATGATTAGTCTAGGATTTGGTTGGGTCATTTAGCGGATGATTTAATTGTAGCTGAATTTATTAGTATGTGCAATGATTTGTTTTTTACCACTGAAAATACGGAGTGTGTAATTTGGGGTAACTCCAAGACCACGGAATCTATACTTTAGCCCTGTTATCTTATAAAAGGCTACAATACTATGAGGGTTTGTAGGGTAATAAAAATTCTAGTTTTTGTTGTTAAAGGCAGGGCTGAAGCCCCGATTCCGAAGAGTATTTAATATTGTAACCAGGAGCCGCTCTTGCTCTTCTTTTCAATTTTCAACTTTCCATTTTCAATTCATAATGTGGTGGTTTTTCATCCACGTTTTTATTGTTAAAGGCAGGGCTAAAGCCCCGATCCCGAAGAGTTTTTAACATTGTAACCAGGAGCTGCTCTTGCTCTTGCTCTTCGTTTTCAATTTTCAACTTTCCATTTTCAATTGAAATCAGTAATGCGGTGGCGTTTCATCCACGGGGTTGTTCTCAGACTGCCAATGCTGACTTTCTTCTTCGATTTTTGAGTTTAATTGAACCAGCTGTCGTTGTAGTTTATCGATGGCATTTTGTTGGTTGATAATCACTTCGTTTAACTGTTCAATGCTTTCTTCTTGGAAGGCCATTTTGGTTTCTATTTCGATGATTTTTTCTTCAATATTGTTCATGTTATTTTGCTGATGTAGCTTTGAAATTCGCCACAATTTGTTGGTTTTCTTTGAGATTTAAACGGTTTAAAGAGTCTTTTGTTATTTTTGCGTAGAGAGAATTACCGTTATTTAACTTTAATTTAATCATACAAATATCATCCTTTGCATCAATCTGTTGGATGGTTGAATTTATTTGATGCACGATACTGCTTTGCGGGTTTATTTGCAAACTAATGCTGACATCATCTGCATAAATGATGTGTTTATCACCATCAAATGTGATCTTGCTCGCCAAGGGTAAGTTACCATATTGACTGTGCATGGCATTTTCGGTCTTGTCTTGATAAGTTATTTTGCCATCTTTTAGATAAAGTAAGTTGTCTGATAATTGATAAAGTTCGGCAATGTCATGTGTAACAAAAAAGATCAAACTCTTGCGTTTGTATTGGTTCAATAAGTCCAGGGCGGTTTTTCTTAATGTATTGTCCAAGGCTGAAAATGGCTCATCCAATAAAACCAATGATCCATCTTCTATTAATAGCAAAGCTCGAATAAAGGCGATGCGTTGTTTTTCTCCACCCGATAACTGTGATGGCAGTTGCTTTAATAATTCATTGCAGTCGAGAGTGGAAAGTAGCTCATCCATCAGATGAACTGAATTGTTGCTATATTTTAAAGCGAAATAGAGGTTTTCTGCTACTGTCCAATGGGGAAATAGAATAGGGTGTTGGTTCATATAACTGCATTTAACTGTTCTTTGTAATGGTTTGTTATTGAAGGTAATTATTCCTTTAAAATCATCTTGATATCCTGCAATGGCGTCCAGTAAACTGGATTTTCCACTGCCAGATATGCCATAAACACCGACAATTCCTCTATCATCTACATTGAACCGATAATCG
The DNA here is from genome assembly GCA_024280395.1 of Gammaproteobacteria bacterium. Classification (GTDB taxonomy): domain Bacteria; phylum Pseudomonadota; class Gammaproteobacteria; order Xanthomonadales; family Marinicellaceae; genus NORP309. The sequence goes on from JAJRQG010000040.1 coordinate 6,180, forward strand.
TACTTGGGTTGGCTTGATTGGATGTTAACTTTCATGTGACGATTAAATTGTTTTTGTTGTTGGTGTTCATCCAAAAGATTACGGCAAATGACAACACCAGCAAGATTAATGACAATTGGTTGGCTTGTTGCAATTCTAGGTTTTCTACATGGTTGAAAATCTCGATTGACACCACTCGGGTTTGATTGGGAATGTTTCCTCCAACCATTAGCACCACACCAAACTCACCCAAAGTATGTACAAATCCCAGTATTGAGGCAGATACAATACCTTTTTTTGATAAGGGTAAAATTATTTTCCAAAAGATGGTACTTTTAGATGCGCCAATTGACCTTGCTGTATTGATGGTGTCTTTACCAATGCCATTAAATGTGGCAATCATGGGTTGTACCACAAATGGCAAGGAATAAACCACCGAAGCAATCACCAAGCCAGTAAAACTAAATATCAATTGGGTGTCGGTTAATTGAATAAACAATGACCCCAACCAAGAGTCATTGCGCATGATACCCAATAAATAAAAGCCCAAAACAGTCGGTGGTAAAACCAAAGGCAAAACAACGATCGAACCAATGAAAGGAACCGTTTTGTGTTTGGAAAATGCCAACCATTTGGCCAAAGGAATACCAATTATCAACAGTATCAGTGTAGTGATACTTGCTAACTTAAAACTTAGCCAAAGTGAGGTGAGGTCTAGCATATGTTCTACTTTGTCATCCTCGCGAAGGCGGGGATCCAGTGTTTTAAAAAGTACTGGATTCCCGCCTTCGCGGGAATGACAGAATGGTTTGTGGGAATGACGAAATGCTTCCCGAGAATGACAGTTTGATTGATGGGGATGATAAAATTTGTAGAACTACAAAACATCTTAATTAAACGTAATCAACTGATAACCTTGTGATTGCAAACTAATCAATGCGGTTATGGCAGATAAAGACACATCAATAAAATCCAATATTTCATCGCGTTTATAATCTCTAAATTCAACCGTTTGCCCACAAACAATGATTTGTACGCCAGCATCGTGAAGTTTTTTCAACAGCTCGGCATTGGGGTTGTCAGAAATATAACGTTTATTATAGGCTTTATTATTTAAAATATCTTTGCCCGCTTTTCCATGTAAAACAAGTGCCGCTTTGATGTTTTTCTTCTTCACACCAGCATCAATATGCATATTGATAAAACGTGCAACCGTATTGATGCCACTGTTAACTTCTTCATCGTCTTCATTTGACGTGTAAACATCGAAAACTGCCTTAACTTTTTTTGGTGTTTTGAAAGAAGTATTTGGCACTGATTTAAAATTACCATAACCTTCTATCAGGCGTTTGGCGTAAAGATTGTAGCTAGAGAATAATAGAATAAAAATTAAAACTTTTTTCATCATGTTGATCATCCAAAAAATAAAAACCAATTATCAATTAATCGGTCAGTAAATACAATCAAAATAATTATTAACCACTAAGGTCATGAAGAACATGAAGAATTAAGATCAAAAGCATTATCGCGCGGTGGCACAGCGAACGCGGCGATGGTGAGTTACTGATAACCAGCGGACGTAATTAACTTTTTTATTTCGTTTGACTGTATAAACTTAAAAAATGAATTGGCTTTATTGGTTAGTAAAACCATTCCTTGGTTGAGTCCTTTCTTTTCAAATACTTGCAAGCAGCCTTTTGTTTTTGAATCAAGCATAGAATAGGGCACAAATCCTGCTTGGGTGAGGTTATCTTTGGTGTAGATATAGGATTGTAATGCATTGGCGGTTTGGATGGTTTTTTTTATTTTTACTTTGTTTGGCTCTAGAATCTCTTGAGCTACTTTGCCGTAAGGAGCAGTTTTTGGATTGGGTAGTGCTAGGGTTTTTAGGTTGGGCAATTGTTTTAAGCAGTTGTTGCCTGTTGATTGGGGTATCCATAGGGCGAGTTTGCCGATGGCATAAACGATTGGTTTGGTTTTGAGATTAAGTTTGTTGTAGATGAGTTGGGGTTTACTGGTGTCTGCGGATAAAAATAAGTCGTAAGGTGCGTTGTTGAGTATTTGGTTGGTTAATACTCCTGATGAACCAGAAATAATGTTGATTTCGACTTGTTTATCTGGGTAAAGCTGGATGATTTTTTTTAAGGTTGATTCGAAATTACTGGCAACGGCAATGTTGATTGTGGGCTTGTTTGGTGTACATGCTGTAAATAAAAGTATGAGTAGGGTGGGCCATGCCCACCATTTGTATGTATTTCTGCGCTGAGTTTGGAAACGAGATGTTAGACCTGCTAATTTTCGAGGATTGGCGCGACTAAAGTCGTGGTTTCGATAATAACTAAATAACTTCGGAGTGTGGATAAAAAAGGATATAGATTCCCGCCTTCGCGGGAATGACGGGCTTGGGGATTTTAAATATTTATCCATTCTCTGTTACTGTCCCCATAAACCATAAAATAAGGGTTTAACAATGATTCTTTGGTGTTGTATTTTAAAGCCTGATTATCAAGTGTAACAACTCGCCCACCTGCTTGTTCTACTATACATTGAGCGGCGGCGGTATCCCATTCTGAAGTTAGTCCAAGTCTTGGGTATAGGTCAGCTTTTCCTTCGGCTACTACACAAAACTTGAGTGAACTGCCCATGGGCGTCATTTCGTGTTCGCCGAGCTTGTCTAAGTAAGTTTGTACATCTGGAGAGATATGTGAGCGTGAGCCAACAACTATTGGGATGTTTCTGGCGGGTTTGTGGCTATGAATTTGCTCTCTTAAGTCGCCTGTTTTTTTAAATGCTCCATAGCCTTTGGCTGCGGTATAGGAAACGCCAGTAACAGGTACATAGACCACTGAAACAATGGGGTTGCCATTTTCAATTAGGGCAATATTGACGGTAAATTCGCCATTTTTTTTGATGAATTCTTTGGTGCCATCTAATGGGTCTACCAACCAATATTTTTGCCATTGTTTTCTTTCTTCAAATGAAATATCCGTAGATTCTTCAGATAAGACAGGAATGTTTGGTGTAAATGACTGTAGATCATCGACGATAATATGGTGTGCGGCCATATCAGCTTTGGTTAAGGGGGAATCATCGGCCTTGGTTTGGATGCCAAAGTCAGTGGAATGGTATATATCCAAAATTGCTTTGCCAGCTTTGATGGAGGTGGTTTCAATTTTATTGAGTAAGTCTATCATTGATTTAATATTTCAAAGGCTTTTTTGTAGGCAGGTGCGTTGCCTGCTAGAATGTTTGATGTTTCTAAGTCAATATCTTTACCAGCTAAATCGGTCATGATGCCGCCAGCTTCTTTAACCACGATACTCAATGCAGCAATGTCCAATATATTGAGATCAGATTCAATAACCAATTCCAATTTTCCAGCTGCCAATAAGTGATAATGATAAAAATCACCATAGCCACGTGTTTTGTGACAGTTTGACATCACCCGTCTTAGTTTTTCCCAAGATAGTGGGTCTTTGGCAAAAGATTTCAGGTTTCCTGTTGAAAAACAGCTGTCTTCGGGTTTAGTAAAATCGCTGACGGTTAAAGGTTTATCATTTATAAATGCGCCCATATCCTTAGCAGCCCAAGCAGTTTCATTAAACAGTGGTGCATGTGAAACGCCCATAATAATTTCGCCTTTGTGCATCAAAGCAATTTGGGTGGAAAAAAAATGGTATTCACGGACAAAACTTTTGGTGCCATCAATTGGGTCAACTAACCACATAAAGTCTGAATCTGTATTGGATTTTCCTGTTTCTTCGCCATAAAATCCAAAATCAGGATAACTGGCTGCTAGGACTTGTTTGATGACTTGTTCACATTCAATGTCAGCTTGAGTGACTGGTGTTAAATCTTCTTTGATCTGTGTATCGGGCGAACATTTATAATAGTGTTTAATAATCTGTTCGGCTGATTTTGCGGCGCGTTTGGCTGTGACCAGACAATTCTGCAGAAATGCTTTATCAATGGCGTATTCGTTTCTAGGTTCAGTCATTTGTTCTTCCGTATATGTCTTCAAAACGTTCGATATCATCTTCGCCGAAATAATCACCACATTGGACTTCAATAATGGCAATATCATTGTCAGTAGGGTTTTCAAGCCTATGTAAAGTATCTACTGGAATATAAGTCGATTGGTTGGCTTCCAATACAAACTCTTTATCTCCCACCTGAACTTTGGCTGTTCCATTAACCATTGTCCAATGCTCTGAACGTCTTTGGTGCTTTTGTAAGGACAAAACTTGCCCTGGTTTAATTGTGAGTCTTTTTACTTTGCAATCTTCTTCATCTTCTAAAATAGTATAAGAACCCCAAGGTCGATGTACTGTTTGATGATATATGGCTGCATCGTGATTGTTGGCTTTTAAGAATTGCACCACATCCTTTACTCCTTGAGAGCGATCCTTGTGTGCCACCAATATGGCATCTTTTGTGTCTACTATCAGTAAGTTTTCTACGCCAACAGCGGCCACAATTCTATCTCCACTGCGTATGTAACAGTCTTTGGAATCTATCGCAATGGCTTTGCCTTCAATTCGATTTCCTGATTCATCACTGTCTGCCAATCCAGCCATTGAATTCCAAGATCCAATGTCATTCCAGTCAAATCTGCTATCAATTACTGCACGTTTTTTGGCTTTTTCCATAACCGCATAGTCAATAGAAATATCTGGCATAGCAGCAAAAGTATCTGTATCAAACACCAAGGCTGATTGTTGCATTTTTTTGGTTTCAAAACAGGTTTTGGCTGCATTTAAAACATCGGGTGATGTGGTTTTCATTTCATCCAATAAAGTTTTGGCAACCAAGCAAAACATGCCCGAGTTCCAACTATACATACCAGATTTTACATACTCTTTGGCGGTAGTTAAGTCGGGTTTCTCTTTAAATTCTTCAATTTCAGAGGCATTAAATCCTTCGATTTTACTCCCCGCTTTTATATAGCCAAATCCTGTTTCTGCTGAGGTGGGATAGATTCCAAATGTAGCAATGTATCCTTGGCTAGCCAGTTTTGCTCCTTGTTCTACAGCTGATTTAAAAGCTACTTTGTCTTTGATTAGATGGTCCGAAGGCATGACCAGCATAACAGCATCATCACCATATTGTTGTTGTACTTCTAGAGCGGCCAATGCTATTGCTGGTGCGGTATTTCTTCCCATGGGCTCAAGTACAAAGATTTGTTTGTCCATATCCACATCTTTAACTTGTCGGTAAATGTCTCTGCAAATAAAGTAATAGTCGCGTGAAGTAACCGTCATTACGGTACCGTCACTGGAAACATCTAAAGCCCGCTCAAAGGTTAACTCAGCCAATGTACTGCCATTGGCCAGTTTCATAAAAGGTTTGGGGTAGGCACGTCGAGATACTGGCCACAGTCTGGTGCCAGCTCCACCTGATAAAATAACAGGTATTAATTTCAATTTGATTTCCTCTTATTGGGTATCATATTTTGCATACACAGTTGTAAATTGGTTTGCCAATTGGGCATTCTAATTTCAAAAGTCTCTTTGAGTTTACTGCAATCCAAAACTGAATAATTGGGTCTTTTTGCAGGTGTTGGATATTGGCTTGTGGTAATTCCATTCACAATGGGTGAATTGCTGATTAATTCTAGTTTCTCGGCAATTGAGAAAATGCGCCTAGCAAACCCACTCCAACTGGTTTTTCCAGAAGAGGTTAAGTGAAACAGTCCTTCGGCCGGGTTTTTCAATGTTAGGGCTGTTACCATCGCGATTGAATGTGCCCAAGTAGGAGAGCCAATTTGATCGTCAACCACATTTAGTTGTTCTTTGTCAGTTGCCAATCTTAACATTGTATTTAAGAAGTTGTTGCCTCTTTGTGAGTATACCCAGGCCGTTCTGAATATCTTGTATTGGCAGCCAGAATCAATAATGGCCTGTTCCCCCAATAATTTTGTATGGGCATAAACACCTTGTGGGTCACATTCGTCGTCTTCCTTCCATGGCGTATTGGCATTGCCTGAAAACACATAATCTGTCGAGTAATGAATGACTTTAGTATCTGAAATCACTGCGTATTTGGCAAATATAGCCGGCGCATCGGCATTGATTTTATGTGCTAACTCTTGGTTAGACTCTGCTTCATCGACAGCAGTATAAGCAGCGGCATTACAGATTAAATCGGGTTGAATTGCGTTGAGTTTTTTTTCTATGTCTTGCATGTCAGACAAGTCCAAAGCAATGGTTGGTAATCCATTGATTTCTTTGCCTTTTCTTGTGGTTGGAATTACTTCCCCGAAGTATTGTAAACTTCTCCATAATTCATAACCTACTTGACCATCTGCTCCTGTTAATAGTATTTTCATATCAGTATTTGGGTAAACTTGTTGTTTTTAATGAACTTAATGTCGGTGCTTGTTTGTCCTTATCTGATAACAAAGGTTCATTAATAGGCCAGTCGATATTTAATTCTGGGTCATCCCACAAGATTGAGTAATCAGATTTTGGATCATAAACATGGGTACACATATAAGAAAAGATAGCTGTTTCTGATAAGACACAAAACCCATGGGCAAAGCCTTCGGGAATATAAAACTGCTTGTTGTTGTCACCCGATAACAGCTCACCGTGCCATTGGCCGAATGTGGGGGAGCCAAGACGAATATCGACGGCGACATCATAGACTTCTCCGGTTAAGATTTGCACCAATTTTCCCTGAGGATTGGGATTTTGAAAATGCAAGCCACGCAATACACCTTTGGCTGATTTGGATAAGTTGGATTGTACAAATTTTACATCTAATCCCGCTTCTTTGTATCTCTGGTAATTCCAGGTTTCCATAAAAAAACCACGGGCATCACCAAAGACTTTGGGTTCGAAGACCAATGCTCCTTCAAGTTTGGTTTTAGTGACTTTCATCAATCATTAACCAAGCTGATTAAATATTGACCATATCCATTTTTTGCAATCGGTTTGGCCAATTTCAAGACTTGTTCTGCATCAATCCAGCCCCTCTGAAAAGCGATTTCTTCAGGACAGGCAATTTTAATGCCTTGGCGTTTTTCAATGGTGGCAATAAAATTACTGGCATCGGTTAATGAATCATGGGTGCCTGTATCCAGCCAGGCATAACCACGTCCCATTAATTCCACCATCAGTTCATCTTGTTGAAGATAGACTTTATTCAAGTCGGTGATTTCTAATTCACCACGTGGTGAAGGTTGTAAATTTTTGGCAATGTCACAGGCTTGATTGTCATAGAAATATAAACCTGTTACTGCATAATTTGAGCGGGGATTTTCAGGCTTTTCTTCTAAATCAATGACTTTGCCCGATGCATCAAATTCAGCAACACCATAGCGTTCTGGATCGCTGACTCGATAACCAAATACCGTTGCACCTGTTGTGCGTTCATCGGCTTTGGATAACAACTGTTCCATACCAGATCCATGGTAAATATTGTCACCCAAAATTAAACACGAAGGATGATTGTCAACAAACTGTTCACCAATCAAATAGGCTTGTGCCAAGCCACCTGGATCGGGTTGTGCGGCATAAGTGATATTGATTCCCCATTGTGAGCCATCACCCAATAACCGAATAAACAACTCTTGTTCATGAGGTGTGTTAATGATCAAAATATCGGTAATCCCTGCCAACATTAAGGTAGTTAAGGGATAATAAATCATCGGCTTGTCATAAATCGGCAACAATTGTTTGCTGATTGAATGCGTTAGTGGATACAATCTTGTGCCTGAACCACCCGCTAAAATAATGCCTTTTCTTTTCATGCTTCTTCGCCTAATCGTTGACCTTGATAAGAACCATCTAAAACACGATCGCTCCAAGTTTTGTTGTTCAAATACCATTTTACAGTTTTTCTGATGCCGCTTTCAAATGATTCGCTTGGATTCCAGCCCAAATTATTCTGTAATTTAGAGGAGTCAATGGCGTATCTTTGATCGTGTCCTGGTCTATCGGTAACGTAAGTCACCAAATCTCGGCGACATTTGCCTGCAACGGGTCGTAATTCATCCAAAATATCACACAAAGTATGTACTACTTGTATATTCTGTTTTTCTTCATTGCCACCGACATTGTAAACTTCGCCGACTTGCCCATCGGTGATTACTGTTTCAATCGCACTGCAATGGTCTTCAACATACAACCAATCACGGATATTTTTTCCATCACCATAAACAGGCAAAGCCTCGAAGTTTAAAGCTTTGGTAATAATCAATGGAATTAATTTTTCGGGAAATTGATAAGGTCCATAATTATTCGAACAATTGGTGGTTAAAACAGGCAGGCCATAAGTGTGGTGATAAGCGCGTACCAAATGATCGGATGATGCCTTTGAAGCAGAATAGGGGGAATTAGGAGAATAGGGCGTTGTTTCAGTAAATAACCCCGTATCACCCAAAGAACCATAAACTTCATCGGTCGAAACATGTAAAAATCTAAACATTTTTTGCCTTGAATCAGACAAATTTTTATAATAGTTTAAGGCATGTTTCAATAGATTGAATGTACCAACAATATTGGTCGTGATAAAATCATCAGGCGCATCAATGGAGCGATCCACATGCGATTCAGCAGCAAAATTAACGATGACATCGGGCTGATATTGTTCAATCAAATCGGCAACCAATTGATTGTCACCAATATCACCCTGAACAAAGGTATAATTATCATTGTTATCAAGTTGCTGTAAAGTATCTAAATTACCCGCATAGGTTAATTTATCTAAGTTAATGATTTTGCGGTTATTTTTTAAGACTTGGCGCAATACAAAATTGCCACCGATAAAGCCCGCACCACCTGTAACCAACAACGTTTGTATCATCTAAATTCCAAGATTTTAAAAAGTGAGATTATAACATGATAAAAGTAGTCAATGCATTACAATAACAAGGATTAAAATGTTAATATAGATGTAAAACAATACACAACAATAAATCAATGAAAATCAATCCAATACACAAAGCCAGTTGTCATTGTGGCGCTATTCAATTTGAACTTAGCCTTCCCGATGGTTTAGACGACCCACGCAGATGTGATTGTTCAATGTGCCGCAGACGTGGTGCAATTGTTGCGTCAGTGTCATTGGATGGAATTAAAATTACCAAAGGTGAGGACAAGTTGTCTTTGTATCAATTTAATACCATGACGGCTAAACACTATTTTTGTTCTATTTGTGGAATATATACCCACCATCAACGGCGTTCAAAACCATCTCAATATGGTTTCAATGTGGCTTGTTTAGAGGGAGTAAATCCATTAGAGTTGGAAAATATCCCCACTTATGATGGAGTAAATCATCCAGTTGATAATTAATATTGAGAACCTTTGACAACACGCAGAACGTATAAAAAAGCATGCAAAGGTCTCTATTAGATACTTATATCGTATTTTGTAAAATCATAATCAGGATATTTTTGTTTAAGAACAGTTAATAGTTCTTTTGCTTGCTTAAATTTTTGTTGCTCGATCAGTTGGTCTAGCTTGTTAATATCTAGCAAAAATGTGTTGGAATCTTTTTTAGGTTTCTTGGCCTTATTTATTTCTAATCCTTTATCATTTTCAATAAGGCTGACTGAGTCAGCAAAACCATCGTCAGCAATATTATAGGAGATGTTTTTCTTGGCTGGTTTTTTAAACTTGAAACTATTTTCATTCTCTATTTGTTTTGCCGGAACAGTTCTCGATAATGCACCTATTGTTGGGTTTGTTTCTTCCAGAATACTGGGTTCAGCGTACATTTTTTTTGCTTCAATTTTTGGAGCTTCTTCTATTTGAGGAGCAGCGACAACTGGTGTAGGTTGCTGGCTTTCTTGCACCATCTCTTCAAGACGTTGTTCGCGTTTCCTTTTAGGCGTTTCTTTTTTTATTAAAGATTTTTCTTTGGTTTTTGACAGGGTTTCAAGTTCTGGCGATTCGACATCAAAAACTGGCATGGTATTAATTGTTTGGTTTTCATTTTGAAGGTTAATAATTAAAGATAGACTGAGCATAACCACTGCAGCTGTGGGCAAAGCATAAATCCATTTTGTTTTTTTTCTATCTGATTCCTTCTCACAACTCTGTTTAGCAGCAGCTAAGATTAAATGGTCTAATTCTGCAGGTGAGCTCTCTTTGTTGTTTCTTTGATAGAGTTTTTCAATTGTACTCATCGCATATCCTCCAGATTTAGGCGCAGTTTATTGATTGCATAGCGGTAACGACTTTTGATTTTTTCTAAACCCAATTGCAACATCTCAGAGATTTGAGGCAATGTCATTAGGGTTTCTTGGTGTAAAAGGAATACTTCTCTTTGTTCAAATGGCAATTTGGCGATAGCTAATTTAAGTTGTTTGGATAAGCGTTTTGTTTGAAACTCATCCTCTGGATTCCAATCAATAGTGCCATCAAATTGTTCTTCATTGTTGTCGACAAAAGATTTGCTTTCTAAATTGTTGCGGCGGTACCAATCGACCAAACGGTTATGAGCCAAAGTGTACATCCAGGTTTTAAATTTGGCTTTTACTTGGTAGTTTTGTTTACTGTTGATGATTTTCATCCATGAATCTTGAAACAATTCCTGGCTGATGGCTTCATTATTGAGGTGGCGCAGAAAGTAGCGATAAAGCGAGTCTTTATGGCGAGTATAAAGTATCTCGAATGCTGTTGAATCATTGTTGGCAAAGGCTAGCATAAGCTCTTCATCGCTGCGATCTGTCATCAAAAATAAGGTAGATTAAAGCGTTTATTCTACATTATTCGCCTGTGAGTTTGTTAAACTTTTTGCCAAAGACACCAGTTGTATAAACTCTCCACGATAACCAAAGTTATCATTTTGCATGGTTTGTTTAGCCAGCTGTTGTACATCTGTATAGTTAAAGTTCTGTGTCATTTTACCACCGCGCAACAGTTGGCCAAACCCAGCAACAGCAGCGGATAGTTTGAAATTATCGGATGTGTTGTTTAAATTCTCAATTAATTGATTGTTATTTATTGTTTTTACAATCAGTTTTGAAATATCTCCATCGGGTTGCTTGTACCTGACTTTCAAGGTGGCCAGTTCATTTGAAAAAGGTTTTTCATTGCTCTGATTTCTGTATTTGAGTGGTTCAACCCAACCTTTTTTGCCATTTAATACCACTTCATACAATGCAGTCACACTATGGCCTGCACCAATTTCACCCGCATCTATTTTGTCGTTGTTAAAGTCTTCATTGTTCAATACACGATTTTCATAACCAATCAAACGGTACTGAGAAACAATCAATGGATTGAACTCAATTTGAATTTTGACATCTTTGGCAATCGTCATCAGTGTTGAGCTCATTTCTTCTACCAATACTTTGTTGGCCTCTTTAAGTGTATCAATGTAGGCATAATTGCCATTGCCAGCATCTGCCAATTGTTCCATCAGAGCATCGTTATAATTGCCTGAACCAAAACCCAAAGTGGTCAATGAAACACCTGATTCACGTTTGCGTTCAGCCAGTTCTTTTAGCTGTTCAAAATTGGTGGTACCGACATTAAAGTCGCCATCTGTTGCGATGATGACACGATTGATACCATTCTTGATAAAGTTTTCCTCTGCTAATTGGTAAGCCAAATTGATGCCTGCCGCACCATTAGTAGAGCCGCCCGCATTGAGCTTGTCTAATGCTTGGATGATCTTTGATTTTTTATCACCACTGGTTGAATCTAAAACCGCTCCAGCTGCGCCTGCATAGACCACAATGGCGATCCTGTCATTCTTTGTTAAGTTTTTTGTGAGTAATTTAAAAGAAGATTTTAATAACCCCAATTTGTTTGGCGAATTCATTGAACCAGAAACATCAATCAAAAAAACCAAATTCGTGGCAGGTCGATGTGAGTTGTCTACTTCATAACCTTGAATCCCGATGTGCAATAGTTGTGCATTATTATTCCAAGGAGATGGCGCCAATTCGGTTGTAATGGAAAAAGGTTGTTCGGTAGATTTGGGAGCAGGGTAGTCATAACTAAAATAATTGACCAGTTCTTCTACGCGAATAGCATCTTGTGGTGGAATAATGCCTTGGTTGAGCATTCTTCGCATATTGCTGTAGGCACCAGTATCAACATCGATGCTAAAAGTAGAAACAGGATCATTCTGTACCAACTTAACTTGATTGTCCTTGAAGTGAGTATAGTTCTCTCTGTTACTTTCTTCTATTATGGGTTGTGACAACTGATAATAGCCCATGTGGTCTGCAACCATTCCAAGAGAATATTTGGCTTTCGCTCGCCTTTCTTTCTTTGGTGTTGCTTTGAGCAATGTGGAGTTAGGTAAACTGACTGCTTCTTGTGCTGATATTTCAGTGCGCAGCACTTTTGTCTCGGATTCTTCAATAACCAAAGCATCATCTTTCTGTGAGTTTGAATATTGGGTACAAGCCGATATTGATGTAATAGCAATAAATAGTGTTGTTTTCTTGAATAGGTGTTTCATGATTCTAAACCTCGTTTTGATTAAATGTGCTTGTTTAATCGTGCAAGATTTAGAAAAGGGTTAAATTATTTTAATAAAACCAAAAAACTTAAGAAAATTCCCAAAGGCAATAGTACCAAATAGATATAAATGGCTGTTTGGTAGGATTTTTTCACTGTTTTATCTTCTTGATGAATGCGCATGCTATTGAGCCAAATCAATTCCATGATTTGTAGAAAAACCACCAATAAAATAAATACGGTTGAAAATATCCCCAAAAGATAAGCCCAAGGTTGTTCATTGAACAAGTAAGCAATACTGGCTGTTATTATGGAAACAACAATAAAAATCATCAAAGTGACTCGAAGTGGAGTAAATGCAGTTGGTTTTGTTGGGTTATTCATGACTTCATTTTAAACCATACCCGTCTGTATGTTCCATAATTTATGGTAAATGCCTGCTGTTTTTATCAATTCTTGATGGGTTCCTGATTCTACTATTTTCCCTTTGTCCAAGACATGAATGCAATTTGCATTAACGATTGTAGACAACCGATGGGCAATGACCAAAACGGTTCTATTTTTTGAAATTTGGCGCAATGAACGTTGAATGGCTGCTTCGGTTTCGTTGTCTACTGCTGAAGTTGCCTCATCCAAAATCAGAATTGATGTATCTTTCAAAATGGCCCTTGCCAAAGAAACACGCTGTCTTTGTCCGCCTGAAAGCTTCATTCCTCGTTCACCCACTAGAGTATTGTATTGCTTGTCCAAATCTTCAATAAATTCATGGGCTTCGGCCAACTTTGATGCTTGGATGATCTCGTCATCACTGGCATTTTCTTTGCCGTAAGCAATATTGTCCTTTATGCTGCCATCAAACAGGAATATGTCTTGGGAGACCAATCCAATGGCACTTCTTAATTCTTTGATTTTAATGTCAGCTATATCTACATTGTCAATTGAAATATATCCAGATGTGGGGTTGTAAAATCTAAGCAATAATTTCATCAATGTACTCTTGCCAGAACCCGTCTGTCCAACAAATGCAGTTACTTTAGATTTTTCTAGCAATAAATCGATATTAGACAGCACCTGTGGCCCATTTTTTGAATATGCAAAATCAACCTGTCTAAACTGTATGTTTTGAGTGAAGTCAGCAGATGTTGTCGCATTTTTATCGCGAATGATAATCGGTGTCTCTAATAAATCCAGTATTCGGCGAACTGATGCCATAGCACGTTCGTACAAATCCATGGTTACTGCCAAAGAAGTAAATGGCCAAAGTAATCTTTGTGTTAAGAAAACAAGCATCCCATATTCTCCAACAGAAATAATACCATCTAGCGCATCGAAACCACCCATAATGAATGTGGCTAAAAAGCCTGATAAAATAGCCATGCGAATAATTGGCGTAAATGCCGCACTGACTTTGATGGCTTGTTTGTTGGCATGTTGGTAATCAGAACTCAGTTTAGATAGCCCTTCTAACTCTTTGTTTTCTCGAGTAAAACTTTTAATGGTCGCTATGCCCATAATTTTATTGCTAATGGCTGTTGCTAAAATTCCCGTGTGTTTTCTGACTTCGGTATAAAGAGGCTGGGCTTTGCGTTGAAAAAAGAAAGCACCAAATATGATCAACGGAATGGGCAAAAAAGCAAATACAGCGATCTTTACCGATATATATAAAAACACGGCGCCAACACCAATTACCGAAACGATGACCTGTATAAAATCATTGGCACCGACATTTAGAAACCGTTCGAGTTGATTGACATCATCATTTAAAATCGATGTAAGGTTGCCTGAAGCCTGGTCTTCAAAAAAAGACATATCCATGTGTTGCATACGATCAAAGGTTTCTATGCGCATTCTGTGTTGTAAACTTTGAGCGAGGTTTCTCCAGAGTATTGCGTATAAAAATTGAAATATGGACTCCCCTAACCATATAACAAAGGTCAGGACAGCCAAGGCAATCAATTGAGATTTGGGTTCAACATAACCAAAGTTAGCTAAAAATGAGTCTTGTTGGCTAACCACTACATCAATAGCAATACCAATTAGTATCTCTGGTGCTATATCAAATAATTTGTTAATAACAGAACACAAACTGGCTAAAGTTATTTTTATTCTTAATCCTTTGGCATATCTTAAAAGGCGCAGAAGAGGTTGTTGTTTACTCATTTTGAGTTTCTTCTATATGATCGGGGTGAAAATAATCAATTTTAATGACACGGTAACCCAATAACTCAATTTTACCATCGTATCTTTGAAAATCTAAATGATTGAACTCAAAGGCGTAACTGCGCAAAAAACCAACTTTTCCTTTGATTCTCTTAACTTTCATCGACTTTAATGCAATAGAATCATCCAGAAAAATAAACTGCTTTCTTTGGCTTTCTCGCTTGCAATAGGCGCGAGCTATGTCTCTGGCTTTGGCATTGACGGCTATAAATAGAAAAATAAGCCCTGTTACCAGTAATAATGGAATTTCATACATATTTAATTTTAAAGATTTACCTAATTGTCATATTGATATAGTATGGTAGGTCGCTTTAAAAATAAAGAATCAACTGATAATAATTAGAATTAATCATTAGACAGAAATAGAATCGGTG
>JAJRQG010000041.1 GCA_024280395.1 Gammaproteobacteria bacterium
AAAGGCCAAGGCATAGTAGAACCCGATAACTCAGCCATTGATGACATTATCATCCCTGCTGGTAGTGAAGCCAGTGCCAATGACGGTGATTTTGTTACTGTGTTAATCAACGAATATCCCAACAAACACCGCCCTGCATTGGGTGAGGTGATTGCCATTTTGGGACAAAAGCTCAACTCACGCTTGGCGATGGAATTGACCATGGCATCGGCCAATTTACCGCATGAATGGCCTGAAGATTTTGAGCGTGTAGTTTCTTATATTCCTACATCAGTAACAGACGAAGACATTACACCTGATGTGGTGGATATTCGTCATTTACCATTGGTCACCATCGATGGTGAAGATGCCCGTGATTTTGATGATGCGGTTTATGCAGAACAAACGGAACATGGCTGGCGATTGATTGTCGCCATAGCCGATGTATCCAAATACGTGCCACCCAATTCTGAGCTTGACAAAGAAGCCTTTAAACGGGGCACTTCGGTGTATTTCCCAGGAAAAGTCATCCCCATGTTGCCACTTGAAATATCCAATGGTATTTGTTCACTCAATCCACAAGTCGATAGAATGTGCATGGTTTGTGATATGTTAATCACCAAATCTGGTGCCATAAAAAAACACCGATTTTACCGTGCAGTCATGCATTCACATGCACGCATTACTTACAAACAGTGTTGGAATTATCTATCAGATCGTGCCAAAGTTGAAAACTGGCACGAAAAAGTACCTGCTGCACTAGACACCATGAATAACTTGTACAAAGCCATGAATGAGGAAAAGAAACAACGCGGCGCGATTACTTTTAATTCAACCGATGTGCATATTTCTATTGATGGCGAAGGACAAGTATCAGGCATTCATCCTTATACCCGCAATGACGCTCACAAACTGATTGAAGCCTTTATGATTGCCGCCAATATCAGCGCTGCTCAATTTGTAGAAAAACACAAAGTTCCCGCAGCTTACCGAGTGCACGACACACCACCTCCTCGTAAACTGGCCGATCTAAAAGCCTTTTTGCAATCGTTGGGAATCAAGCCCAATTTTCATGATCCTGTTGAACCCAAAGATTTTGAACACATTATTGAAATGATACAAGGCCGTGAGGATGTAACGTTGATAGAAAGTGTTTTATTGCGTTCACAAGCTCTGGCAGCTTATGAAGCTGATAACGGTGGTCACTTTGGTTTAGCGTTGAAACATTATGCGCACTTTACTTCACCGATTAGGCGATACCCTGATTTAATGATACACCGTGCGATTGAATATATTGTCAGCAAGAACAAACCAAAAAAATACATCTACTCACAACAAAAAGCCACCGAAATGTGTGTGCAATGTTCACTCAATGAACGCCGTGCTGAAACCGCCTCGCGCGATGTAGATGCTCGCTTGAAATGTATGTATATGGAACAATTTATTGGCGAAGAAATGACCGGGATTATCTCTGGCGTCACTCACTTTGGAGTTTTTGTTACATTGGATAATATTATGGTTGATGGATTAATCCACATGACCTCTTTGCCCAATGATTATTATCACCACGAACCGATTCAACACAAATTGGTGGGAGAGCGCTCAGGCCACAAGTTTCAATTGGCTGATAAGTTAAAGATTAAAGTCGCTGCTGTTTCTATTGATGATAGAAAGATTGATTTTGAGTTTGTTGAGAAACTCTAAAATCAATTATACACCTAATACATATACAATACCGTATTGAATAATAAACCATCAACAATTTTAAACTTGACCTTTATTACCATGAAAAAAACAACCATTAGAATTATTAACTTAATATTACTCTTATTGACTTTCAATGTAGTTGCAGATGAAAAACTCATAGATTTAACTGAAAAATACCGCCCCAGCAATATGAGTAACGAAAAATGGAAATCTTTATCCTCTACTATTAATGAAACAAAGTTATTACCAACCCCTGTTGGAATTGGCGGTGTAGAAGGTTTTGGAAACGCTATTGTAGTTGCTGATAATCTAGCGTTGATCGGCTCTCCTAATACTCTTGGCTACGGTGTTGTTTACGCCTATGAATACGATGGTAATAATTGGATACAAACCCAATTATTATCCCCTCTAGATAAAGAACCTGGTGGGTTTGGCTCATCTATTAGCATAAATGGGAATAGAGCATTAATCGCATCTCATAATGTCTTATCTCCAGAATATACTAGAAAAGCCTATATATTTGAGTTCAATTCAGGAATATGGGAACAATCTGCAAAACTAATTCCTAATATATACTCAAATTCATTTGCTTCATCATTGAGCCTCTCAAAAAACCGCGCAGTAATTGGCTCTAATTTTGACAGTAATAATGGCATTTTTTCTGGAGCTGTCTATATTTTTGATTTTAATGATGTAACAAACACATGGAACCAAACATTTAAACTTCTGGCATCCGTTCCACCAGCGGCTGGAGGATTTGGACACTCCGTTTTCATTGACAATAATACATTAGTTGTGGGTTCTCCAGTTGATACTGGCAATAAAGGTGCCGCTTATGTTTTTGTCTATAACGATATTTTAAACTCTTGGTCTGAAACCAACAAATTAATAGCAAATGATGGTCAAGAATTTGATTTTTTTGGTGAAAATATTGTTCTTTCTAATAATCGTATTTTAATAGGTGCAGCAGGTAATGATACATACACCGGAGCCGTTTATATTTTTGAATATCTATCAAATATTTGGATACAAACTCACAAATTGGTAGCAAGCGATAGACAAACTAACGATGGTTTTGGTAGTGTAATTAGTATTAACAATAATCAAATTTTAATCGGGTCTTCAGCTAGAAATGCTAATAATATTGAGAACTCAGGTTCCGCCTATATTTTCGATCTAGACATCTCTTCCAATACTTGGAATGAAACCACAATACTATCAGCCAGTGATGGAATGATTAATGATAGATTCGGGGGAGCTGTATTTCTTGTAGATAATCAACTGTTAATTACCGCAAATAATGATGTATTAAATGGTAATCCAACAGGTTCAGTTTATGTTTTTAGTTTAGTAGGAAACAACTGGATAGAAAACCAAAACATTGTTGGTGAAGATGGCGCATCAGGAGATTTTTTTGGTGAGTCTGTATATGTATCTGGGAACAGAGTATTAATCAGGGCAAAAAGAGACCAGCCAGAATCAGTTTATGTTTTTGATTATGATACCAATATTAATGACTGGGTTTTAAGTACCAAACTTATCGCAAATGATGGAAAGTACGGAGATGGATTTGGATCTTCACTTAGTATGTCGGGTGATCGCATTGTAATAGGAGCTAAATACTACGATGACGCTATTTATGAAAACAGAGGGACAGCCTACATATTTGAATTAGATGATAGCACAGGGTTATGGAATCAAACCCACAAACTATTTGCACAGGATCGGAGCTCAAATGATTATTTTGGTAGCTCTATCAGTATAGTCGATAATAAAATAATAATTGGTGCTCCTAATGAAGGAGATTTTCCAAACTGGGAGTCGGGCTCAGCCTATATATTTGAATTAATTAACAATGTTTGGATTGAAACTGCAAAGTTAAAAGCAAGTGATGTTGATAAAAATGATTTTTTTGGCTCATCTGTAACACTAATTTCAAACAAAGCATTGATTGGCTCTCCTGGGAATGATGATCATGGGAATGCTTCAGGCTCAGCTTATATATTTGATTATGATACATCAACTGACAACTGGATTGAAACAATAAAGCTAACAGCTAGCGATGCAATGGACAGTGGCCGGTTTGGCGCAAAAGTAAATCTAATTGAAAATCGAGCACTAATTGGAGGATATGGTTTTCAGAATTCATCAGCTTATGTTTTTGAATTTGACACAGTCCAAAATTCTTGGAGTGAAACTGCTTTATTCAATGTTGATAATGTATCAGGTGCAAGTAAATTCGCGCAATCTGTGAGTTTAGGAGAGAATAAAATATTGTTAGGGGCAAGATCAAATGATGACCACAAAGGAATAGTTTTTGTTTATAAAAACGTCAATCAAAATTGGGTTTTAATAAACAGCTTGAAAGCTAGTGATGGAATGGATGGTGATAATTTTGCAAATTCTGTTAGCTTATCTAAAAACTGGGCTATTGTTGGCTCTCCTTACCATACCGGAAATAGCTTTGGCTCAGGAGCTACATACATCTTTAATTTAGATTTTATTTTCTCAAATAATTTTGAAAACCCATAGTTCAAAACCATTAGGACTGGCATCCACTCGATGAACACAATCACATTCAACACAAATTGTGTGGGAGAGCGTTCAGGACACAAGTTTCAATTGGCCGATAAGTTAAAGATTAAAGTCGCTGCTGTTTCTATTGATGATAGAAAGATTGATTTTGAGTTTGTTGAGAAATTGTGATTTTTTCTGAGGGTATTTACCAATAAAGATCAAAATCAATTAACCATGAAGGTACTGAAGAACAGCAAGGTTAAAGATCAAAAGCTTTTATCGCACGGCGGCACAGAGACACAGTGAAGGGGTTTTTATTTTAGTTATAACGCCCCCACGCAGCTTTGCTGCGTCTGGCGCTGAAAGCCCGTAGTTGATTGGCTGTTATACCTTATATTCAAGAACTACACTGTACTCTTGCTCCTCGCTTAATTCAAACCCAAATCTTTCATATAAGTTGCGCGCTGGGTTGACCTTTAAAACCTTGAGCCTAATTGGTAAAGCGGATTGTTGAGCTTTTTTAATTAGAGATTGGAGAATATTAGAACCAATGCCTCGCCCTTGAT
>JAJRQG010000042.1 GCA_024280395.1 Gammaproteobacteria bacterium
CAGGAGTACCTAAATGAATTTTGTTATCGGTTTAACCGAAGATATTGGGAACCACAAATTCCTAATAGGCTATTGACGCTATGTATAGCTAATAGCCGTGTCGGAGTTGTGGAACAGGAATTTAGTGCATAGCCATGTATTTTTAAATGACCTCATAAACATACGCTCACCATAACGGTACAGACTCTTGAACAACACAGTCTGTACCCAAAGCATCACCTTCATACTTAAATTGCCCATCCCAATGCTCTGAACAAGTAAATGATTCAGCAAAAGATGCATGTACTTTAAGGGCATCAATTGCAAATGAATGAACGCAGAAAAGCAAGCAAAAAAGAAACATGATTTCATTGAACATCCTATTAATAGCGAATCAAATAATAGCTTAAACTTTTTTTTATTCAATCATAAACCCGTAAGGTTGTGTATTTTCCCACCAAATTTAATACCGAATATTTACACTACTGTTGAGTTGAACCAAGCCACCTTGCGATTTATAAGTGCGTTCTGACATCCAATAATTCCGGGAAAAACGTCAATTCTAATGCCTTCTTTAAAAATGAAACACCACTAGAACCACCTGAACCTTTTTTAAACCCAATAATTCTTTCAACCGTTTTCATGTGTCTAAAGCGCCACATTTGGAAAGACTGTTCTACATCAACCAATTGCTCACATAAAGCATAAGCATCCCAGTGTTTATTGGTGTCTTTATAGATATCCACAAAAACAAGAACCAAATCTTCATTGAACTGGTGAGGTTCTTTCCATTTTCTATTAGTACACTTATCAGGGATTTTATATCCCAACTTGTGTAAATGTTGTAAAAATACATCGTAAATTGAAGGTGAATTTAGTACAGCACAAAGATCATCGTGCGAATCACTGTCATCTGGAAACATTTTTAGTATATCTTCATTCTTATTTCCCAATAAAAACTCAACCATTCTATACTGAACCGACTGAAACCCCGATGCACTGCCAAATACATGTCTAAACTGAACATACTCACTGGGAGTTAATGTTTCCAATACACCCCATTGTTCAAACAATTGTTTTTGTACTTGCTTAACTCTGGCCAATATTTTAGAGGCTATATCTAACTTTTCTTCTTTGATGTGTGCGATTGCTGCTTTCAACTCATGTACAATTAGTTTTAACCACAATTCTGAGACTTGATGCTGGATAATAAATAACATTTCATCGTGGTGCGGAGGATCACTTAGAGGAATTTGAGCAGATAAAACCTGTTCTAAACGAAGATATCCACCATAATTGTCTTTCAAATCTACATCCAATTTAATGCCTTTTTCCAGATTCCTAAAATTATCATCTACATTCATATTAATACCTGCTTTTTTTGTGATTTTATTCTATAATATATCGCCGTAAATAAGCATATATTTACCTTCAATTCGCAACAAATGATTTCTTTTTGGTTAGGTCCAAAAATCATAACATAATAAATTCATGAAAATAGTTTATTAATATAACTATCATTCATATTGAAATTAACCATACTGGAGAAAACGACAGTGACAACAGTAGCTTCATTTAATGTTAAATACATACAATACCTTTCGCCATCAGGTGAACTGGTAGGTGATTCAGTTCCTGATATCGCAAAGAACTTCGATCACATAAAATCATTGTACGAAACAATGGTAATGACCCGAGTATTCGACGCCAAAGCCATTTCTCTACAAAGAACCGGAAAACTAGGTACTTATGCTTCGTCATTGGGCCATGAAGCTGTTCATGTAGGAATAGGTTCCGCTATGCAATATGAAGATGTTTTCGCACCCTCTTACAGAGAATATGGAGTTCAATTAGTGCGTGGCGTAAAAATGTCAGAAATACTCCTCTATTGGGGCGGTGATGAACGAGGAAGTAATTTTTCCGGGCCACCACATGACTTTGCTTGGTGCGTTCCCATTGCAACTCAAAACACACATGCAGCTGGTGCAGCACTGGCTTTTAAATTGAGAAAAGAAGCCCGCTGTACTGTTTCAGTAATTGGAGATGGAGGAAGTTCGAAAGGAGATTTTCTAGAAGCCATAAATGCCGCTAGTGCTTTTAAATTACCTATGGTTTTTGTCATCATTAATAATGGCTGGGCAATTTCTGTTCCAAGAAAGAAACAATCGAGTGGACAAACTTTAGCACAAAAAGGCATCGCTGGTGGTTTACCCAGCATCCAAGTTGATGGCAATGATTTACTGGCTGTTCACCATGAGATTAAAAAAGCTTTGGATAAAGCAAGAAATGGAGAAGGTGCAACTGTAATTGAAGCAATCACCTATAGATTAGGCGATCATACAACTGCTGACGATGCAAGTCGTTATCGTCCAGATGAAGAAGTCGAAAATGCTAAACGTTTTGAACCCATATTACGCATTAGACAATACTTAATGGATAACAATCAATGGAGCGTCCAACAAGAAAATCAACTCATGGACAAATGCGCACTTAGAGTTGAGCAAGCTGTTAAAGAATACCAAAGTGCTTCAAAATTACCTGTTACCGACATGTTTGATTATATGTATGCAGAGTTACCACACGATTTAGCTGAACAACGTGCTTTCGCTTTATCATTAGAAGACAATACTGTTAATGGGGGAGAAAAATAATGTCAAATATTACCATGGTAGAAGCAGTATCATTGGCATTGTCCCATGAGCTAGAAAACGACAAAGATGTAGTGGTTTTAGGTGAAGATGTAGGAATAAATGGTGGAGTTTTTAGAGCAACATCAGGTTTGGCTCAAAAATTTGGTGAAAATCGAGTCATTGATACACCTTTGGCAGAAGCCATGATAGCAGGAATGACTGTTGGTATGGCAACTCAAGGCCTTAAGCCAGTTGCCGAGGCTCAGTTTTTAGGGTTTATCTTTCCTATGTTTGAACAAATTGTTTGTCACGCCGCTAGAATGCGCAACAGAACTCGCGGTAGGCTTACATGCCCCTTGGTTATTCGCGCTCCATTTGGTGGAGGAATTCACGCACCAGAACATCATTCTGAAAGTATTGAGTCTATGTTTGCTCACACACCAGGATTAAGGGTAGTTATACCCTCATCACCAACCAGAGCATATGGTTTGTTGTTGGCTGCTATCAGAGATCCTGATCCAGTACTGTTCTTGGAACCGAAAAGAATTTACCGCTTAAACAAGGAAGAAGTGATTGATGATGGTGAAGAATTACCATTAGACATGTGTTTTGAATTACGCGAAGGCAATGACATCACCTTGGTTACTTGGGGCTCAATGGTTAAAGAAACATTAGAAGCAGCAGACCAATTAGCGACACAAGGAATTTCAGCTGAAGTGATTGATGTCGCCACTGTCAGCCCACTTGATATGGATACTATCTTAGAATCTGTTAAGAAAACTGGTCGTTGTGTTATTATTCAAGAAGCAGTTCAACATTGTAGTGTTGGTTCAGAAATTGCGGCTGGTTTGGCTGACAAAGGATTGTATTCACTAATTGCCCCTGTTAAAAGAGTCTCTGGTTATGATGTCATCATGCCATTGTTCAAATTAGAAAAAAAATACATGCCTTCTGTGGAAAGAATATTGATGGCAGTTAACAAAATAATGGAGGTATCATGAAATTATTTAAATTACCCGATTTAGGTGAAGGCTTGCCAGATGCAGAAATTGTCGAATGGCATGTCAAAGAAGGCGATGTAGTCAAAGAAGACCAACCCATGGTCTCTATGGAAACAGCCAAAGCAGTGGTAGATGTTCCCTGCCCTTATACTGGAACCATTACTAAACTACACGGTCAACCTGGAGATGTGATTGATACTGGCGCTGTTTTGGTTGAATTTGATGGAGAACAATCAAGCCAAAGCAAAACCACCACAAATAAGCATTCGGTTGCAGATACTGCTACTAAACTCAAAGAAGACATAGCTGATTTATTGGATGATTTAGATGAAAAAATGCCCGCACTTGAATTCCCTAAATCAACAGCTGAATTAGCAGAGGGTGACGACAGTGGAACAGTGGTTGGAGCGATGGAAGCCAGCAACCGCATTGTTAGTGATATTGCCAGTGTTGGAGCCATAAAAATAGCACCAGCAGTTAAAGCATTGGCGAAAAAATTAAAAGTTGATTTAAACGATGTGGTTGCCACAGGAGCTAGCGGTGTGATACGTCCCAGCGACATTCGTTTGGCTCATGAGATGAAATCACAAGCTATACAAGAAGAAAACACAACTCCAGTTGCTAAAACTGTAGAACCCACCACACTAGCTCCAGATCTCGTAGATAAAACCACAGCAACAAAGCCATCACCTGCTCCCCCAATTGTCTCAAAAACAGCAGTGGATGACCAATGGCAACAAGTTAAAGGTTCTCGCCGTGCGATGGCAAGAGTTATGGCTGATGCCCATGCCAAAATCGTTCCAACCACATTAATGGACGATGCAGATATACACAAATGGTCGACGGGTGAAGACATTACTGCAAGATTGATTAGGTCCTTGGTAAAAGGTGTTGAAGCAGAACCTGCATTGAATGCTTGGTTTGATGGCGACAAATTAGCCAAAAGAAATATCAGTCACGTAGATGTGGGTATTGCCGTTGACACACCCGACGGTTTGTTTGTGCCAACAATGCGCAATTGCGAACAACGTGATGCAACTCAAGTTAGACATGGCATGAACGCCATCAAAGAGCAAATCAAAACCCGCAGTATTCCAGCAGAAGACATGAAAAATTTCACTATCATGCTTTCAAATTTCGGTATCTTTGCGGGCCGATATGCCACACCAGTTATCACCCCTCCATGTGTTGCTATTATGGCATCGGGCAAATTGTTACAAGAAGTGGTTCCTGTTCTGGGAGGGTTTGAAGTTCACAGAATGATTCCTTTGTCATTAACATTCGATCACCGAGCTGTAACTGGTGGAGAAGCTGCAAGATTTTTGGCTGCAGTGATTAAAGATTTAAACAAGAGTAAATAAATGAAAATTCAAGATAAAAATGTAGTTAATATTAAATATACCCTGACAGATAATGATAAGAATGTCATCGACAAATCAGAAGATGGAACCTTTGGTTTTTTGATAGGTGCTGGCAACATCATCCCTGGGTTGGAACATGCTTTACTAGATAAAACGACCGGTGATAATTTTAATGTTAGTATTGACCCAGCCGATGGTTATGGAGAATACAACGATGCTTTGATTCATAAAGTTCCAAGAACCCAATTCCCTCCTGAAATGGATATTGAAGCAGGTATGCAATTTCAAGGGCAAACGCCTGATGGCCAAATGACGGTGGTAAAAGTTAAAGAAGTCAAAGGCGATGATGTTATGGTTGATAACAACCATCCACTTGCTGGTGTACAATTAAACTTTGCGGTTGAAGTAACAGGTGTTAGAGAAGCTTCAAAAACAGAATTAGAACATGGCCATGTTCATGATTCAAACGAACACCACAGTTAGACAATAATCCAATAATATTCCTACATTAATAAGTGTGGGAATATTATTCTATTTCATAATCCACACAGAAAACCTCTTTCCTTTAATTCCCTGACTTTTCAATCCTTTAATGGCTTTATTGATAAGTCCTCGTTCAATAGCCACATAGCTTTGTTTGTCGTAAATATCAATCTTGCCAATTTGTTTGCCATTTAGACCAACATCACCAGTTAATGCACCAAGAATATCACCTGGGCGAAGTTTATTTCGTTTGCCGGCTTCTATAACAAGGGTTCCATTGTTTGCTTTTAAGATAAAACCTATTTCATTTTTAAGTACAGAACCTTTTTCAAAAATTCGACTGCCGTTTATCATATCTTTTGCTTTATGGGCTTGTTTTCCTGTATAAAGCGTCACAGCTATACCCGTTTTACCAGCACGGCCTGTGCGCCCTATTCTATGTGTGTATACATTTCTTTCAAACGGCAATCCGTAATTTATCACCATAGACAATTCTTTTATGTACAACCCACGAGCAGCCACATCGGTTGCAACCAATACAGGAATAGTGTGATTGGAAAATTTTACCAAAACATCGTTGCGTTGGTATTGTTCTAAATCACCATGTAAAGTTGAGGATTCAATGCCATTATCATTGAGGTATTTAACCACTTGTTTGGCATCAATCTTGGTATTGGTAAATACTAGAACATTATCGGGTTTAAATTTAGCAATGACATTAACCACTGTTTTAAGCATTTTATCGCCATCAACATCATAAAAATGTTCGGCTATTTTATTCGGTTGCTCTGAATGAACAGTCATAATATTGACTGCATTGTTTTGTAATGATTCGCTTAATTTTCTGATTTCATCTGTGTAGGTAGCTGAAAAGAACAAAGTTTGGCGTTTTGATGGGACGAATGCCATGACTTTTTGAATTTCCTCAACAAATCCCATGTCTAACATTCTATCGGCTTCATCCAAAACTAAAGTTTGTAGTTCATCAATGTGTAAATACCCTTTGTCTAGGTGCTTTAAAATTCGACCTGGTGTTCCCACAACTATATGAGCAGGATGTGACAGTGATTTAATCTGTGGTCCAATCGCCACACCTCCACAAAGAGTGAGGATTTTAATATTTTGAGTGAAACGTGCCAGCCTGCGCAATTCTTTGGTCACTTGATCCGCTAATTCACGCGTTGGGCACAACACCAATGCTTGAACGGTATAATCTGTTAATACAATTTTATTTAATAAACCAATACCAAAAGCCGCCGTTTTACCGCTGCCTGTTTTGGCTTGTGCTATAACATCTTTATTTTGCAATACATGTGGTAAACTCATGGCTTGAACCGGAGTCATTTGGTTGTATTCCAATTCTTCCAAATTAGCGAGTACTTGTTTTGATAGATGAAGTGATGAAAAATTTAAGTCTGACATAGTGCTACAATAGATTAAAACTGCGTGGAGTATAAGGCTTTTAACATTCTATTCAACTATTTTCCAACCTTTTAAGTTAAAGCAACGTCTATATAAGCATGATTAACAAAGTTTACATCGAATATTTATTACTTAAAGACAATAAGGAATCACTTCAACAAGTGCTCTCTATTATTCAACCCAGGTTATTGTCTTTTGCACAAAGCATTTTAAAAGACAAAAGCAATGCACAAGATGCACTGCAAGATTCTTTAATTGCTATAGTAAAAGGTGTTCGTAAACTCAAAGATCATAGGAAATTTCATGCATGGATATATCAAGTCACTCGCAACAAGTGTCTAGATATCATCCGAAAAAATTACAAATATAAAAATGATAGTGAACTAGACTCTATCCAAGAGCCAATGTTTTTAGAGAAAGATAGAGATAGTCAAATAGATATGATGAGCATGATTAATCAATTGCCTCATAAACAAAAAAATATTATTCATTTATTTTATTACGATGGTTTTAACATTCGTGAAATTTCAGAAATCTTACACAAACCTGCGGGCACCATTAAATCACTATTATTTGATACCCGCGCAAAATTAAAACAACTTTTAGGAGAGTAATATGACTTCAATAGATGATAAAATCAAACAAGCTTTAAGTGATGAGTACAATGACCTTATAGCTGAAAATAATAAGATAGATGCCAACCCATTTAAACAAATGAGTGATGGTTTTAAAGGCAAGATGGGCTGGATGTATATCGGAGTAATAATTTTTGGCATCATTTTTACAGTCATGTCAATTTACTCAATCTATAGTTTTTATCATGAAACAGAGACGAAATCATTGATTGGTTGGGGAGTTGCAATTATTGTTACTATATTCCTCACACAAATAACCAAAATGTGGTATTGGTCAGAATTAGGTAGAAATCGAGTAATTCGAGAAATCAAGTTACTAGAGCTACAAGTCGCTCAAGTGATTAAGAATCAAGAAAATGGCTAATGTATTAACACCACTAGATATGATGTTTTGACCTGCCCATCATATATAGTTTAGAAAAATAACTACTATTTGATTTTATTCTGCATTTAATTGTGACGTAGTTCACAAATGATATATATTTTCCAAATAGTCTTTACATATCATTTGTATTAGTATTATATTAGATATTGCTAATATAACTGGAGCGAATAAATGTATAAAGATATAAATATCAGAAATAGAGAGTTCTACCCATTAATAATAATAATATTGTTATTACTATTATCTGGTACTGTAATGTCTGCCATGCCAGAAGTTCCAGTTCCCAATGAAAACCCCATTACAGAAAGTAAACGAATTTTGGGTAAAATTTTATTTTGGGATGAACAATTGTCAAGTGATGACACGGTCGCTTGTGGTACTTGTCACATTGTATCAAATGGAGGAACCGACCCAAGACCAGCTACTCACCCAGGTCCTGATGGTATTTTCAACACCCAAGACGATGTCATTGCTTCTATGGGAATTGCCCATTACGATGAAAATATGCAACCCATCGACGATGATAATTTTGGGTTTCAACCGCAAGTTACAGATAGAAATGCACCAAGTTTCATCAATGCCATGTATGCCGATGATATTTTTTGGGATGGCAGAGCCAGGTCGCAATTTATGGACCCACAAAATTCAGAGGCCGTTTCAATAGCTTCGGGTGGAGCACTTGAGAGCCAGGCAGTCGGCCCAATATTAAGCAGTGTTGAAATGGCAAAAGAAAACCGTACATGGGACGATGTCATTGCAAAGTTAATATCGGTTACACCATTGGCCTTAGCAACCAATATCCCAGAAGACATGAAACAAGCTCTAGAAGCCAGCTCAAACTATCCTGACCTTTTTAATCAAGCATTTGGTGATTCTATCATTACAGCAGAAAGGATTGGAATGGCAATAGCAACCTATGAAAGAACGTTGGTTTCAGATCAGACTCCTTGGGATTTATACATGGCTGGAGAGAATACAGCTATGACCGCTGATCAAATAACTGGTTGGGAATTTTTCCAAAATGGCAGTGGTGGCATGGGCGGTGGAATGGGCAATGGAGATGGGCCTAATTGCGCCATGTGTCACACCCCACCATTATTTACTGACAATAAATTCTACAATATTGGTCTTAGACCTGCACAAGAAGATGCCGGACGGATGGAAGTAACCAACAATGCCGATGATTTTGGACGATTTAAAACTCCTGGGCTTAGAAACATTGGTTTAAAGTCAGCCATGATGCATGTGGGCTGGATTACGGACACAATGGATGCTATCGATTTTTATAATGCGGGCACAAATGATGTCACCAGTATGCATGTTCAATTCACAGCAGACCAGTCAGCTCTGCCTAATGGAAATCCAAATTCTCCAATGCAGCCGCCTTATAGCATGGTTGCGGTAGAAATTAATTCTGAAGAAAATCAAGCGAAAATAGCAGACTTTATAGACAATGCACTGACCGATCCTCGTGTAGCAAATGAGACATTTCCTTTTGACCGCCCTACTCTGAAAAGTGAAATTACTCACCCTGTAAATTCAGGACTTAATGGTGCGTGGTTTAATCCTGACACAACAGGACAAGGGATTTTAATTGAGGTTCTACCAGATTCCGATAAAGCCTTTTTTGCATGGTTCACTTATGATACCACCACTCCCGATAGTAGCTTACCCAATACCATTGGTTCTACTGAGCACAGGTGGTTAACTGGCTTGGGTAATATCAATATGCAGGATAAATCCATCACCTTTGATGTTAATGTATCATCAGATGGATTGTTCGATAATTCTCGACCAGTAAACACATCTGACTCTATCGGCAGTGTAACCATCAACTTTCCCAGTTGTTCAGATGCCAATGTAGATTATAGTCTGTTAAATAATACCATTTCCGGCTCATTCCCAATGATCAGAATTTCAACAGAAAACAACCCATTGTGTGAACAGCTATTAACTGGAAACGTAGCCAATGTTCAAAAAACTCTGACCGTTAAAGAAAATGCCAAAGCAGATGCTGGTATGCATGTCAATTCTGGATTAAATGGTGCTTGGTTCAATGCAGATACTTCTGGTCAAGGTTTCTTAATAGAAGTATTGCCTGAAACCAACAAAGTCTTTATGGCTTGGTTCACTTACAATACCGATTTACCGGGTTCAAATGCAAGTTCAGTAATTGGAGATGCCGGTCAACGTTGGTTAACAGGCATAGGTGATATTGACACAAGCACCAACAGTGTAGCCATCGACTTAAACCTGACATCAGGTGGTCTATTTGACAATCCTCAAGCCGTTACAACAAGTAATGCAACGACTTATGGCAACTTAACATTGAGTTTTGATGACTGCTCAACTGCTAACGTTGAATACAACATAACGAGTTTAGGATTAACGGGCACTATTCCTATGGGTAGAATAAGTAACGAAAATATCCCTCTTTGTGAGCAATTATTGAAATAACACCAATACAAAATCATGGCAGTTATTCACATTAAGAATAACTGTCATGACTTCCTAAAAACCTACTTAATTTATTACATCTCAACAGTAGTCAATCCCCGATAAATTTGCTTGGTCATTTTCTGAATGGTGATAAAGCTCCAATGCAAATCTTTGTATTTGGCTTCAAGCGGATTTAAGTTAACAATTTCCTTTTCTGTTTTCCCTTCTTCAATTAGAGCAGCAACCATACTCCTAGCATCTTCTAACATGGCAATTGAAGCTTCTAAATCGGCTTTGTTCGCTAAAGGCCCGTGACCAGGGATAATCTTTGTTTCATCATCCACCAAGCCCAAAACTGTTTTCTGTGCCTCAATATAACCATCCAAAGAACCACCGCTATTAAAATCAATATAAGGAAACATCTTATTAAAAAATGTGTCACCCATATGGATAACATTGGCATTGGTAAAATGAATCGCAGAGTCGCCATCGGTATGCGCATGCGGCAAATGAAAGACATGGGCATCTAAACCATTTAAGTGAAAATCGATGGACTCAGAGAAAGTAATCATTGGCAATGAGCTTTTGGGGGCATCAATTTGTTTGCCTTTGGCGTTTGTTACCCCTTTTACCAAGAGATGTCTTCTTAAGTTTTTATGCCCCACAATATGTACACCTTTATCGCCTAAGGTCTTATTGTTACCCGTATGATCACCATGTACATGGGTATTGATCAAAAAATCTATGTCTTTTGCAGTAATATCCGCTAAGGCTTTATTCATGATGTCTAATGTCGATGGCATAGCATCATCAATCAATACAACACCATCATCGCCCACAGATAAGCCCAAATTACCTCCAGTAAAACCACCTACACCCATTAACATATACAAACCATCAGAAACCTCAATTGCTTTCCATGAAAGTTTTGTTTCTGATTTAATAGGTTCTTTTGCGCTGCAAATAAATGATAAACTTAATGCCAATAGCACCGTTATTTTTTTCATCATTGTCATTATAATTCTCATCAATTTAAATGGATATTGTAGCACAATAATAATTTTCTTGTGCTTAGAAAATATCAGGATTAACATCTACGAAAACTACTGTTTATTGTGGTTTTGTGCTATAGTTTCAATATAATATAAATTTACACTTGTGTGTTTAGAATGAAATTAGACAAATACTATGCCCTAACCATCTTATTTTTTGCATCAATCACCAGCTATGCAGCTGATCTGAAAGTTACCAGCACCACACCAATAGAAAGATCAATATCAGCTCCAAGACAAACAGCAATCATCGTTAACTTTGATAAACCTGTATCTAGAAATTCAATTACCGCCCTTAAATCTTTTTGGGCATTCGGCCGATGGAGTGGCACAGTTCAAGGAAAATTCAGTTTCCAAAACAATGACAAAAGAGTAGTTTTAACTCCTGACAAACCATTTTCAGCGGGTGAAACAGTAATGGTAATTTTATCACACGACATTAAAGCCAGTGATGGAACCAGACTCAGAACGGCAGGTTATTCATGGCAATTTTGGATTAAGTCAAAACCGGCTAATTTAGATTTTAAAATCATCCAATCATTAACCACCAATAGCACAGAATCTAGTAGGCCTTATGGTGCAGTGGCTACTGATTTAAACCATGACAATTGGTTGGATCTTGCTGTGGTCAATGAAGATACCGCTGATTTAAGGATATACATGAACAGGGCCAATAATACAGGTCAATTCAATTTTTTTACCCAGCCCACCACTCCGCTAGGTAATCGCGCCAGCCCCAATGAGCCCAGTGATTTTAATCTTGATGGCAACACTGATTTGGCCGTGGTTAACATCAACGACAATACCATATCCATACTTTTGGGCAATGGAAATGGTGGTTTTTCACCTCAACAATTGATCACTGTAGGCAGTGCTCCACGGGGTATTGCTCTATTAGATATTGATGGCGATGGTGACATTGATATTGTTAATACCAATTATGAATCAAATAATTTGTCTTTATTAATCAATAATGGCCAAGGCGTTTTTAGTAACTCCCAAAGCTTTGATACTGGAACCAATGGTGAATGGGCATTGGCCGCGGCTGATATGAATGAGGATGGATTGTTGGATATAGTGGTTGGTGCACAAGACTCACAACAAGTTCTCACTTTAATCAATAACGGCAATGGAAATTTTCAAGCCCTTACGCCACAAGCAGTAGGTGGCAACATTTGGATGTTGGTTATAGGTGATGTGAACAACGATGGGCATGAAGATTTAGCAACCGTGAATTCCACCAGCGACAATGGATCAATCATATTGGGTGATGGCACAGGCAATTTTACCAGTACAACCACCATTACTTTAGATACTTTCCCATTGGCTTCCGATTTGGGTGATTTAGACGGGGATGGGGATTTGGATTGGGTAACCTCGAGTTTCAGTGGCGATTGGGTCCTGTATAGCAATAATTCAATGGGTCAATTTACATTCAACCAACGATTTGATGCCCCAGCGGCTGCTTCATGTGCCGTACTATTTGATATGGACAATGATTTGGATTTAGATTTGGCATTGATTGATGAAATCCAGGACACTGTCTTCATCATGCAAAACCAAGGAATTGAAACAAAATCTTTCCAAATCAATTCAGGACTCAATGGCGCTTGGTTCAATCCAGAAACACCAGGTCAAGGCCTATTGCTTGAAGTATTCCCCAACAGTTCTTCGTTGTTTGTCGCATGGTTTACTTATGCGGTAGAACACTCAAACAATCCTGATACCACCATTATTGGCGATACAGAACACCGTTGGTTAACCGCTCAAGGCAATTATTTTGGAGACTCTGCGAATATAAATATTATATCAACTACTGGAGGGCTGTTTAATAACAATGAAGTTGCAGAGAATAATATGGTTGGAAATTTCACCATAACATTTCAGGACTGTGCAAATGGACAAGTTGAATTCACCTTTACAGAATCAGGTCTAACAGGCAATTTTCCCATAACAAGAGTGGCCTCTGATAATATTCCTCAATGTCAAATGTTGAACAACACTCTTAAAATGACAAAATAAAAATAGCTTTCATTTGCAACGATTGTTGGCCCCATCAATCAACCTTTGTGTTTCAACAATCGCACGGGTGTGTGCTCCGAATCCGGCCTTACCGCCTTTATCAAACATTTCCACATTAAATTCATAAAGCTTACCCTGCATGCCCGTAAACGTAGCAATCACGGTGACTTCTTGGTTGTTAGTTGTAGCAGCAACATGCGTCACATTAACGTTAACACCCACTGATAATTCGCCCTCCTTTAATTCACTCTTCATCAGTCGAGCTGCAGTTAATTCCATAATAGCAATCATTCGAGAAGTGGCGAACACCTCTGGAAAATCATCATTGGGATCAGTTGATAAAGACTTGGCTAAGTCACTGGTTTGGACTTTATAAATATACTTCTCTGTTTTATTTTTTAATAGCATATGACCTCAAAAATTTAAACGATGAAATGCCTTGATATTCAATTAACAATTAATCAAGATTCCCATAATACTCATCAGAAAATTCCTGTAACCGATCTTCCTCAATGGCTTTGCGTATGTGCTGCATAAAATCTTGATAAAAGAACAAGTTATGAATGGTATTTAAATGTGATCCCAGTATTTCTTTGCACTTATCCAAGTGTCTCAAATAGGCCCTTGAATAGTTTTTACAGGTATAACAGCCACATTTTTCATCTAAAGGCTTGGTGTCAAATTGATGCTTGGCATTGCGAATTTTAACCACGCCATTCCAAGTAAACAAATGTCCATTTCGAGAATTGCGGGTTGGCATCACACAATCGAACATATCAATACCCAGTTTTACCGCTTCTAAAATATCTTCAGGTTTTCCTACACCCATTAAATATCGGGGTTTGTCATCGGGCAACAATGGTGTCGTAGTTTTTAATACTTGTTCACGAAGGTCTTTAGGCTCGCCTACAGACAATCCACCAATAGCAAATCCATCAAAATCAATATCAATTAAGCCTTGAGCGGATTCTTCACGCAAGTTATCAAACATGCCCCCTTGAACAATACCAAATAAGGCATTGGGATTTTTATTGGCAATAAAAGCATCCTTAGACCGTTTAGCCCAACGCAAAGACAAACGCATCGATTCAGCAGCGGTTCTTTCATCGGCTGGGTACGGTGTGCATTCATCAAAAATCATCACAATATCTGAACCCAACTTTGTTTGCACTTCCATTGATTCTTCGGGACCCATAAATACTTTGCGACCATCCACAGGTGCTGCAAATGTCACACCTTCTTCGGTTAATTTACGTCTTTTGGTCAATGAAAAAACCTGAAACCCACCCGAATCTGTCAAGATAGGCTTGTCCCAATGCATAAAATCGTGTAAATCACCGTGTGCCTCTATCACTTCGGTGCCTGGACGCAGCATCAGATGAAAAGTATTGCCCAAGATGATTTCCGCACCCGTGGCTTTCACATCTTCAGGCGTCATTCCTTTGACAGTTCCATAAGTACCTACAGGCATAAAGCAAGGAGTCTGAACCGTGCCTCTATCGAAAGTCAACTGCCCTCTTCTGGCACAGGGTGTTGTGGCATCGGTTTTATTTAGTTTGAATTGCATTGGATCTAATATTTACATTAATGATAAAACTGGCATTTTAACCGATAATGGAGGCAATATATATTCTTTAACGTTCAATTTTGTTTAGCAAGCTCCATAATCTAATTATTATCGGTATAATATGATTGATGAATCCAACAAAAATACCACGCATTAAAATTTGCTGCATTAGTTCAACGCAAGAAGCCAAACTTGCTATAGAGTGTGGTGCTGATGCATTGGGATTAGTTGGCTCCATGCCAAGTGGACCAGGGATTATCTCTGATGCATTAATTCAGAAGATTGCTAAAAACACCCCGCCACCTATTGCTACTTTTTTATTAAGCAGCCAAACCGATGCAGATAGCATCATTGCTCACTATCATAAGGTACAAACCACTGCTATTCAATTGGTCGATGAGCTTACAGATAATGGCTATCAGGAAATACGCAAGGCATTGCCCCATGTCAAACTGATTCAAGTGATCCATGTTATTGATGAGAGTTCTATCAAACAAGCCATAGATGCATCCTATCATGTTGATGCCATTTTATTGGACAGTGGAAATCCAAATCTAGATATCAAAGAACTGGGCGGAACAGGAAGAACACACGATTGGGATTTAAGCAAAAAAATTCGTCAACAGATTGATATTCCTGCATTTTTAGCTGGAGGAATTACCCCGCAAAACATTAAGCAAGCCCATGAGCATGTTCAACCTTTTGGCATTGATTTATGTAGCAGTGTGAGAACTAATGGTAAACTAGATAAAGAAAAACTTACACTGCTTTTTAGAGAAATTAACTCTCTTATTCGCCATTCTTAAACAATTCATTTAAGTAAAAAGCAATTCTAATTCCAGCTTGTTGCAACCTTTGTTTAATAATGGGCAAATTTTGGTATTGATAATTCCACGACAATTTTTCTTTCTCTGGATAAAGCCCAAGACGCAACTTTACTCCTTCTGCAATCCAAATTTTTGGATCAATGGATTGCCATTGTTGTACTTGTTTGTCTGTAATTTTCTTACTTAACCAATCTGTCCATTCGCTATAAGACAATTGCTGATGGTCAATTAAATCTTCATCCCAAATACGGTGCAATGTTGTATCCTTCCAGAATAAATTTAACTTTATTTTATTACCACCATGATCTTCATTGGTTCCAGTATGGAAAGGTTGATGTAAATCACCAATAACGTGAATGATAAACTTGAGTGCAAGCTGTTTATCACTCTGTCTACTATTTGGGTCTTTCAGCAACTTTGAATACTTAGCCAAAGCAGTAACAGCATCACCCTTTAACGGAGATCCTTCTTGCTCGTAAGTCTTGCCCTTATGAACACTAACATAATGCCAAGATGCAGCTGTCTTTTGCCAAAAGTCACTCTGATTAGATTTCATTTCATCAAGATACGTTGAAGCTTCCGCCATATCCTCATTCACCAACAAATCATTAACAACCTTCTGTACTTGCGGTGTTAAATAATGTTCTGCAATTGCCGCAGTGACTCGATGACCTGTCTGGCCCCAGCCAAAAACCTGAAAGCTTAGAGTCATTGAAAAGAGTAGAGATAATATATTTGAAGTTTTCATTTAGAAATTTCATCTGTAAAAGTTATATTATTTCATAAAAAATCGAGTATTGCTGAGACATTGGAGAAATAGCTAAAATTAAATTCAATGTCTAATGCCCGATCACAATAAAACAGTATCAAAATGGAATTTATTAATAGAGGCCGATTTATTTAAAATAACTGAAATACATAAAAATTTATGCATTGAAGCGTTATCAATTTACAATGTCAGTTACGCAGACAAAAATACAGCTTATAGTTATATCACTTTTGATGGTTTTATTAACATCTTGCCATCTTCAAAAGACCAACAACTATGGCAAAACTGTTCAATTTTTCATGGATTTTAATGATTTAGAAAAAGACGAGTATATCGATGGAGTTATACTTATTTATGACCTAAACAAAAACACCTACTACTCTAACGATTTCAACTCGGCTAAAATTGGGCATATTCCTGCATCAACATTCAAAATCCCTCATTCATTGATAGCTTTGGAGTTAAACATTGTTGAAAACGAGAATACCATTCTTAAATGGAATGGCAAAAAAAGGGCCTATAAGCTATGGCAGCAAGATTTAACCTTCAAACAAGCCTTTCATTATTCATGCGTACCTTGTTATAAAGAAATTGCAAATAAGGTTAACGTTGGACGCATGAATGAATTTATAAGTAAATTCAACTATGGAAAAATGGATGTTCACCGTGATAATATCGATGACTTTTGGCTGAGAGGAAGTTCTAAAATCAACCAATTTGAACAAATCGATTTCTTGAAACGTCTATATTTATCGGAATTGCCCATTTCGAAACGAACAGAACTAATTTTCAAACAAATGTTTATTGTCGAACAAAGCAATAATTATATCCTGCGTGCTAAAACGGGATTGGCTATTACAGCTGGCAAATACAATGGCTGGTATGTTGGCTATCTTGAACAAAACAACAGTGTTTACTTCTTTGCAACCAATATTAGTCCAAAAAAAAGCCACGATAAATATTTTAATAACAAGCGTAAAACCCTTACAATAAACGCATTCAAACAACTTGGCATCATTCAATGAAAAATTTGTTAAACAACATTCAACTAGAAGGGGAATTGGTTAGATTAATTCCTCTAACAAAAGAACACAGACTTGATTTAGTCAATGCAGCCACTGATGGAAAATTATGGAACTTATGGTATACCTCTGTACCATCAGAAAAAACAGTAGATTCCTATATAGATTTAGCCCTGACTGAAAATCAAGCTGGTCGCGCTCATGCCTTTGTTGTGATTGACAAGTCAAGCAATAAGATTATCGGCTCTACACGCTACTGTAACGCCATCAATCAAAACCGTGTTGAAATTGGTTACACATGGTATGCCAAATCAACCCAACGAACAGGCATCAATACCGAGTGTAAATACCTATTGTTAAGCCATGCTTTTGAAAACATGAATTGCATAGCCGTAGAATTTCGCACCAATTGGCACAACCATCCATCACGTAATGCCATAGCTAGACTTGGAGCAAAACAAGATGGCGTACTAAGAAACCATGCGATTGATGATGATGGCTGCTATCGCGATACCGTAGTTTTTTCTATCACCAAAGAAGAATGGCCAACGGTAAAAAAATCTTTATCTTTCAAAATGAAAAACCAATACTAAAACTTAAAAATTTTCCACCATGAAGGAACTGAAGAACATGAAGGAACTGAAGAACATGAAGTATAAACACTACCACCTCCGTAGGATGGGCCACGCCCATCAAAAAAATAATCATATCGAGTAGTTGGGTTTAGTTAACCTAAAGAACAATGATGATAATACAATTATTCTAGAACCTTATAGAATTAATTCTGTCATAATACTGATTATGAAAACCTTACTATTACTTATCTCCACTATTTACTATCAACAAAGTATAGCTTGTTCGTGTAGGGCTATTCCTATTTTAGATAGCATTGCTGAATCTGATTTTATAGCAACGGCCAAAATTCTAGATGTCATCCCAGAACAACAAAAAAGATGGCTAGCCGATATTGACATAGAAGTTATTAGCTTATATAAAGGTGAAAAAGTAGATAAGTTAAAAATAAGACATTCCTCAGAAAGTTCCTGTGGACTAGATCCTCCCATAGATTCTACTTGGTTAATATTTGCAAACAAAGATAAAGAGGGTGATTTAAAGTTTTCTCTATGTTCACAGTCGCGTCAAATAGACAAGGAATTTGAGCCTTATATAGAACGTAAATATGTTGATTATTCTAAAAAATTAATGGAAACAAAACTAGAAATCCTTAAATACCTTGATAAAAAGAGAATTTACCTTTCAAATGAATACAAACTAAGGACAGCATTCACAAAACAATGCTTAAAAGACTTCAATGGAATTGAGGTTAAGGCAAATAAATTTGCACTTTATAAAGTAAGCTTGGACGCTCAATTTAATGTCAACAACATAGATCCACTGATTGAATTTACTGATGAAAGACTAAAAGAAAATTTACTTAATTGTGTATATGGCAGTGTGAAAATATTCAGCAAAGATAACCAAACAGAAATTCCAGCTATTACCAATATAATTGTAGGTCTCATATATCACCCACCCATCGATGGAGATGAAAGTTTTATTGATGAATATATCTATTAATCAACCTTCATAAATATAAAGTAAAATGCGAATCCAACCCTCCATGAAGGAACTAGAAAAAAACACCAAACCCTGCGTAAGATGGGCCCGCCCATCAAAAAAATAATCATATCGGGTACTTGGGTTTAGCCAACAAAAAAGAACAATAAACCAATTTAGAACTAATATCGGGTAGTTGGGTTTAGCCAACAAAAAAGAACAATAAACCAATTTAGAACTAATATCGGGTAGTTGGGTTTAGCCAACAAAAAAGAACGATAGATTCATTCAAAACTCGTAAACAAAAAGCTCATTAAATACGATAAAAAAATATAAACCTTTGAACCTCTGTGAACACTGTAGTTAATAGCTCAAACTTTCAGCCCTTCATGGTAAAATAATCTTTTAACCCATTGCCCAA
>JAJRQG010000043.1 GCA_024280395.1 Gammaproteobacteria bacterium
AAGACAGCCCCAATAATCGAGATGGATGTGGCTATTTCAAAACTGAGTTGGATAGAATTCATGATTTATTGACTGTTCTTAATTTTTAATTCAAGCTGTTTGAACCGTTTTTGATACTTCAAAATTGCAGGATGTGAATGATCAAATTTATTGCCATAGCGACTACCAAACAATTCATCGATGGTTTCTTGGGCATTTTCTAATTGTCTTTTGGCCAAGACTATCTTTGTCTTATGTTCAGAATTAAGTTCATCTTCGGTTCTGTCTATGTAGGTATTAATTGACTGGACTAATACGGTAATTTGT
The DNA here is from genome assembly GCA_024280395.1 of Gammaproteobacteria bacterium. Taxonomy (GTDB): domain Bacteria; phylum Pseudomonadota; class Gammaproteobacteria; order Xanthomonadales; family Marinicellaceae; genus NORP309. The sequence continues at coordinate 307 of JAJRQG010000043.1, forward strand.
TTGGGCAGTGGGATTGCACACCAAACAAGAGAATGTGTGAGGGTTAGTATTAGTAAGAGTATATTTTTCATGTTGGTTTTTGCTTCGTATAGATGATTCATTTACTGCATGATTCATCACTACAAATATAAACATCGAGTGATTCTTTTAGAATGTTTCCATAGATTATTAATGGATTATTATTACTCGTTATAACTATACTGGTTTCATCGCCAATCTGTCCAGTATCAGTTGCTGTACCATTTGCACACAAGGCATCAAAACATTTATAGACCATAAGCTTATTGTTTACATTGTTAAAATAACTAATAATGGGTCTATTATCAGCATCTATTGTTATACTAGTGTATTCTCCACCAATTCCTGTGTTATCTAGAGTAATTGCATTGCCTGATCCACAATGAAGATCAGTACAAATATAAGCTTTTAAATTATTATTTGTTTCATCCCAATAACTGATTATAGGATTGCCATTTATGCCCAGCGCTATGCTGTTAAATTTACCAACGTTTCCACCACTATCAAGGGTTAAAGAGATTCCATTTGAACATGATTGATTTGTACAGACATAAATTTTCAAGTCGCTGAGGGTGCTGTCATAATAACTAATCATAGGATAGTCATCTGATGCAATAATAATGTCACTGTAAATTCCAATGTTATTTGTGCTACTTACTGTTCTTGCGCTGCCAATTGAGCATTGAACATTATTACATTTATAAATTTTTAGATTATCATTGGTGCTATCATAATGACTCATAATGGGATTGTTATCAGCACCAATTGTAATGCTTGAATTTCGACCTGAAGTACCACTGGTATCTAATGTAATAATTGATCCCGATGAACATTCAATATTGTTGCATTTATAGAGATTTAGGCTTCCATTAAGGACATGATAGTAACTGATAACTGGATAGTTATCTGAACCTATTGCAATGCCGGAAGAAGTACTGGTTACATTTCCAATGGATGCTTGGGTACTGCCTTCAGTACATGAAGCGTTAGTACAATGATAGACTCTTGTGGTTATGGCATTACCATTATAAGCAATTATGGGATTGCCATCTGTTCCAATGACAACATCTGTATCAAAGATTCCACCAAATTTTTCTAATAAAGTGGAGTTAACGCTCACAGGTAACTTTGAACACACAACTGATCCATCTTGATTGATAGCAGATAAGTAAAATTGAGGTTCACAAGTGCCTGAAACTCGTTCTTGAACCTGTGAATTAATTATTTCTGATGTTCCAACGGCATTGGCAGCAATATCAATTGATGTGATGGTATTAGAAGCTATATCTGAACCCGTTATAGTGCTATTGACAATATGCGAACTGGTAATACTGTTACTTGAAATGTTGCTGGCATTGACTGAATTACTAGCCAAATCAACATTGTTGATTGAACCATTCACTATTTCAGCCCCAGTTACAGCATTTGTTCCAATAGTCCCCACAAATTGTGCATGTATCGCATAAGGTGATGAGTTGACAGATTGCCTGGGTGATAATTTTTGGAAATTATTGGTATCTGTAGCAGCTTGGACATTAATTTCCAACCAAACTTTATCGCCCAAAAACACATCATCAGGAAAGTTGATGGGAGCCGTAAAAATACCATTGGTAACAGTAATGGGTGGCGAATCAATGGTGAAAGTACTTAATATAGTACCGGTTGCATCGTTTTGTGTATTATAGGCTACAAATTTAAAATCAAAATCACCATTGGCTGGTGCATTGTTAAATGATAACTCGCCTTGGTAGGTAAATGTGTTATCAAGAGTCGTTTGTGCAAGACCATTGATGCTAAGTGTTAGTAATATTAGTATTATTAAATTTTTCATAATTAGTCCTCAAAACCGTTTGTAAACATTAAATCTTCGCGAATAACAGGCTTCTCATTCCAAAATCCACCTGTTACCGAGAAGTTCCCCCCGGAAACAATCTTTGATGCATCGGTTTGTCCAATGGTGCCTGTTAGAGAAAAACCTCCACCAGTTGATAACCCTCCCCCTGAATCTATGCTGGATTTTTTGATATTAAAATTGCCACCAGACTGCGCATAAGTCAAAAAAGTTGCCAACAATAGCAAGTATATAATTTTGTATTTAGTTTTCATAAGTTTTACCATTTCATCTTTCATAACAGGATATACAAGATACTTATGCGAATAGGACAAAATAAAATAAACAAAAATTTTTCAGCAATCCTATTAATGAAATGTTAGACTATTAAAATCATAAATTGCGATTGGACATGACGGACAAAAAAGACATCAAAAATAAAATATCCAATGTTATTGATTCATTAAAGGATTTAGATACTTTGGAAATAGAAGGACAGATTGATGAAGGAAATCAATTGTTTGATTATTCTAATTTATTGGCCAACATTTCCGAAAACCCGGAGATGGCTGTTGGCGCAGAAATTGGTCATTGGAAGATTAAGAAATTGATTGGCACTGGTGGTATGTCGATTGTGTATTTGGTTGAGCGCAATGACGAACAACTCAATCAACAAGCGGCCCTAAAAGTTATCCCCAATGGTTTGGCGAACAAATCCATGATTGATCGTTTTGTTCGGGAACGGCAAATTTTATCGGATTTAAATCACCCCAATATTGCCCAACTGTTTGATGCAGGAATTACCGACCAAGGATTGCCTTGGTTTGTTATGGAGTATATTCAAGGTGAAGATATCATCTCATATGCTAAGAATAATCAACTCAATATCGAACAGCGTGTTTATCTGATTAAACAAGTCTGTGATGCATTGGCCTATGCGCATGCTCATGGCGTGGTGCACCGAGATATAAAACCCAATAATTTAATGGTTGATTCAGAGAAAAACATTAAACTATTAGATTTTGGTATTGCCTCAGCCGAACAACAACAGTCTTTAACCATGACTGGAGCGGTGATTGGCACACCTGGTTATATGTCACCAGAGCAAGCCAAAGGTTTAAGCAGCGAGATTGATCGACGCAGTGATATATTTTCATTGGGGGTGTTGTTGTATAAGTTAATCAAGCACGATATGCCATTTCGAGCAGAAAGTATTTCAGAAATTTCTTATAAAATCATTCATGAAGAGCCCACATTATTGGGCAATCAAATCCCTGTAGAATTGCAAGCCATCACTTTTAAATGCCTTGAAAAGAAAATAGAAAACAGGTACTCGTCAATCAAACGTTTGCAAAACGATTTGGATGCATATTTACGAGGCGATGTGGTTTCTGCTCGTAAAGTCACGTTTATCGGGCGGTTGTTCAAAAAAATAAAAAAGCATCCTATCATCAGCGTATTTGTAGTCTCGGCAGTAATATCAACTATATTGGGCATAAGTTATGGTGTATATCAATCTTTTGAATCGGTTAGAAAATTACAAATTTCAGAAAAATATCTGGCAAAAACTCAAGACCTAAAGGCAAATATTAGACGCATACACATGATGCCTTTACATGATATAAAGCAGGAATATAAAGATGTCGAAAAAGAAATTGAAAACCTAAGACAAGAAATAGAAAGCAGCGACATAGATAATTCAGGTTTAAGTTATTTTGCTTTGGGAGAAGCCTATTTTAACTTAAAAAAAATACCCCAAGCCTTATCCTATTTTAGAATGGCAGAAGCAAAAGGTTGGAAATCTAAAGCACTTTCGTCAGGTCTTGGGTTGTCATTGTTGGACAATTGGCGTTTTGATCAAAAACACGCCAAACTAATTTCAAATAAAGAAGAAAAAAGAATATTTATTGATAAATCGAAGAAAGAAAATTATTTCCCTGCAATTAGCTATTTAAAGGATGCGAACAAAGGTGCTAAAGATGTTAATTATTTATCGGCTAATTTGGCCTTTTTAGAAGAGGATTTTGATCAAGCGCTTGACTATGCAGAAACTGAAATAAAGTTAAACCCTTGGCATTATGAAGCATTAAATCTTTCATCAAAAATCTATTTAGCAAAGTTTAAAAAACAAGGAAAATCCAAAGGTTATGATGTTGCCTTAAAAACTTTAGAATTGAGCAATCAACAGTTGGACAAGGCGATTAATATTGGACGATCTGACCCTTATAATTATATATCTAGGTGTACGAATGCAAGTATTGATGTGCAAATAATAAAATTATTACGCTTAGATGATAAGTTTCCACAAGCCTATAATAAAGGAGTTGACGCTTGTTTAAATGCTCAATCATTGTTTCCTGAATCAAAAGCTTCTTGGAACAATTTAAATCAAATTTATGTGACAAAAGGTTTTTGGTTGGAAGCCAATGAAAAAGATTCCACAGCAGAATACTTAAAAGCATTGGAAGTAGTAGAAGATGGGTTGAAAAATGATCCAGATAATTCCATGCTAATGAGCCGAAAAATAAAACCTTTATTACATCTGGCTAAGAATGCGATGACAAAAGAAAAGGACCCCAATCCATTTTATATTGAAGCATTACAGGTAGGGAAAAAAGCCCTTAGTCTAAATCCAATACAAGGTAAGATAATGTTTGAGTTGGCAAGAGCAGAACTGGAGTATGGGCAGTACCAACATAGACAACTAGGTGACTTAGAGAAGGCAGAATATTTTTATAAACTCTCTTTAGATAATTTTATAAAAAAACAAGAGGCCAACCCATCCATTGCCAATGTGTTGAATGTTAGTGCCTTAGAAATCAACCTTTATCAACTAAAAAAATCACAAGATAATTTGTCAGAAGCAATAATTTTTTTACAAAATTCAATCAGTAGACGAATTAAGGTATTACCAAAAAGACCTTTGTATTTCGATAATTTTATAGATGTTTATCTAGAATACATAAGTTTAATAGAACTCAAATTGAAAATGGGCCAAAATACTTTGGCTGCAATCAAATCTGTCGAAAGTTTAATTCTTTCAATTTGTGAACTTGAAAGTTTGAAACCAAAACATATCGATGATATCAAAGAGATGTTGGATAGATATCAAAATAAAGCCTGGGCAGAACCCAAAACCATTCAACATTGTGAAACTACCTTGAGGCTGTGATAAATTATTGAAAAGCTAATATTTCATGAATTTTATGTAACATAGGCGTACTTACATATTCCTGATTTTGATGATTCTCTAAATTAGACATCTGATCTAATCGAAAAGGCCTGTAACCTATCAGAAATCACCCCTGATAAAAAACAACAAATTAATCAAATGCTGCAAAATTATAAGGATAAAAAGTTGTGGGCACGGAAAGAAATAAATTCTTGTCAGTAATCTTTCGAGTCAAGATGCCAAAACTATTTTAAATAATTTGTCCTGTCTGGCATCAAAAACTGTATGTGTCTGTAATTCATAAATTATCGGTGCATCCTATGCGTTTTAAAATTTTTACTTTATTGGTTTTACTCTTTACTGTTAATCAAGTATTCTCATTTGTCACAGTTGGGAACATCTCATCAGGAGCTTGTAACTACACTTCTCTTAGCCAGGCTTTAAATAACAGTGAAGATGAGATTAGACTGGTTGATGATGATATTACTGACAATTTAGAGATTAATTATAGTGTTAGTATTACAGGTGGTTACACAAACTGTATCCTAGCCAACAATCCAAATACGCCCGTTCCATCTGCAAAAACATTTATTTATGGTACCGCTGTGCTTGGTGAATCGGTCATAAAAATAAATTTGAGCAATACATTTGTAGGTCTAAACAACTTGTATGTTACAGGTGGCCGTCAAGATGTCAGTGTTGTAGATGGAGGGCATGGAATCAAAATTGAAGGAGCAGGATCTGTGACAATAACAGATACAACCATTGCTGATAACCGAAGCAGTAGAGGTGGTGGGGTTTATTTGTTAGAAGATGGTGCTACTAAATATGTTCGGTTAATTAACACAGTTGTATTTGGCAACATAGCAGAATCTACGTCAAGTAATGCAGGTTTAGGTGGTGGAATATTTTGTAGAGGCTCCGGTTCATTAATCTCTATTGAAGGAGAATCTGTGATTGCATTTAATACAGCACGAAGTGGCGGAGGCATTGCGGCAAGATATGGTTGTTTTGTTAGGGTTTCAGCAGGAATAGATGTGAACAATTCATCAACAAGAAGAGGTGTTATGAACAATCAAGCCAGTGAATTTGGTGGTGGGGTTTATGTAACAAATGATGCGATTATTGAATTTAACCCTACGCGCAATGGGCTATTTATAGTTACCCAATCTGATAGTGATCATCCAGCTACATTGGCAAATAATTCAGCCAATCAAGATGGCGGGGGTGGGTATGTTGCCCTGGGAGGGGAAATAAGAATGTTAGATTCATTGGTACATGGAAACTCAGCAAACAATGGATCAGGAGGGGCTTTTGCAATAGTTGGTTTCTCTCGACTCACAGTTAAAAGGTCAGATTTTGGTTGTTGGGACCCCGGAGCTTGTATTGTCTTTAGTAACAATACAGCCTCTTCAGGAGGCGCTTTATCTTTATCACCAAGTGACAGTTCTAGTTCGTTTGTTAATAACACGGTATTTAAAGGCAACAGAGCCATTGCAGGAACTTTATTTTCTTTATCGGGCAGCCCCGCCATTTCACAAGATACCTTGCAAATATTTGATTCATTGATTGTAAATAACGGCAACAATGGGTTAGATGGATTTGACGACTCCAATCTAATATCACTCCAGAACGGAGCCAGGTTAACCATGGTTGGAGTAACAATAGCAGACAATGATATAGCCAATAGTTCAGCGATTATTTCTAATAGTACTTCTGCATTATTTCTTAGAGATTCAATTATTTTCAATGATAACAATATCTATGTAGAAAACCAGTCTACTGGATTACAATTTGACTGCCTGGTTGTTAATGAAAACGTGTCAGTTTCAGGAAACAATGTTTATGTAGAAGATCCTGGCTTTGTCAACAGTGCTGCAGGTGATTATCACTTGAGGCCTGATTCATTTGCCATTGATCTCTGCTCAAATGGGGGGAACACTAGAATGGATTTAGATGATGAGCCTAGAAATATTGATATTATTAATGTCAGTAATGTTGAAGGGAATCTCGATGCTGGATCTGATGAGTACAATGATTTTGAGGGTGTATTCAAAAATGGGTTTGAGTAATTTTCTTTATTCCACCCATTAATTCGACCCAGAGCCAAATTAAAACGTTCTATTAATTTAGCCCTGGGTCGAATTAATGGGACGAATAAAATTTGTTTTGTATATTTAAAGAAGTAATTCATTGATTTGTTGGCAATAAAAGCTATTATATTTGATTATCCTAATTTAAGAGACCTTTGCACAACTCATGGAGCGTGTTAAAAAGTTGCAAAAAACTGCACTCTGCGTTAAAAAATTCGCAAATAGCGGGCTATTTAACTCATTTTTTGCCTTGATTGCAGTTTTTTTCATTCTTTTTTCCATCGTCCCAGAGTTATGCAAAGGCCTCTATAAAGGCTTTTCACAAACCGCTCAATGTTGACACAATTAGAACAATTTAAACCCCATGAAATCACCTTATTAATAGGACAAGCTTCTTCGGGTGATGTTCGTGCGATGGACAGTTTAATGCCAATTATCTATCCTGATTTAAAGCGCATAGCATCAGGCATTCGTCACAAACAAATGGTGGTTTCTAAAACACTCAACACCACATCATTGGTTAATGAAGCATGGTTGAAGCTCAATAAATATGGCATTAAAGCCGAGAGTCGCAAACATTTCTTTTGTATCATCGCCAAAGCCATGCGTCATATTTTGGTTAATTCGGCCAAAGAAAAACTGTGTTTAAAACGCAATGCCAAGCAAATGACCTTGGATGTAGCCAATTTAGCAACTGACTCCGAAGCTCAGTTAATGATTCAAATTGATGAAATCATCGAATCCATAGAAGAATCTCATGGGCGTTTAGCCGAAGTCTTTCAATTCAAGTATTTCTTAGGCTTCTCGGAAATTGAAATAGCACAAACCCTTGATGTTGATGTGCGTACCATTCGCCGTGATTGGTTAACAGTGAAAAAAATCATTCAGGAAATCATTGGCTGATTAGTTCTCAAACCCATCAGCAAACAATTGGCCAACATCATTAATCGTATAAACTGATCCAGAATCAGTGCCTCGGTCATCATCTTGGTAAGATCCAAACAATGCGATATTTCCTGATAAAGCCACAGCCCAACCGTAATAGTCACTCGTTTCGGCATCATTGGCGATGTGTTTCTTGACTTCAAGCCAGTCTACACCA
>JAJRQG010000044.1 GCA_024280395.1 Gammaproteobacteria bacterium
GGCATGTCTGGCTCTGGTAAAACCATAGCTCTTAGGACATTAGAAGATTTGGATTATTATTGTGTAGATAACTTGCCGATAGTAATGTTGCCACAATTTGTTAATCATATCTGTAAAAAGTCTGAAGGATATCCAAAGGTTTCTGTGGGAATTGATATTCGAAATACTGAAACTGCGTTAAAGGATTTACCTAAAATAATTCAACAAATTGATACAAGCCAAGTTAAAGTTAAGATAATTTTTTTGAACTCTAATGATAAAACATTACTGAAAAGATATTCTGAAACCAGAAGGTCTCACCCTTTATCCAGTTTAAAGCATAAATACTCTTTATCCCAAGCAATAACAGAAGAACGAAAGCTATTAGAGCCTTTAGCGAATTTAGCTGATTTGTTGATCGATACAAGTAGTACTACAGCACCCCAATTGCGTGATAAAATTTGGCGCCATGTCAGTCACAATAATCAAGAACACCTTTCAATATTATTAGAGTCATTTGCATTTAAACGAGGGGTTCCATTTGCAGCTGATTTTGTTTTTGATGCCCGGTGTTTGCCCAATCCATTTTGGGAGAAATCATTGCGTGAATTTTGTGGCAAAGACGAACCTATTAGAGAATACTTAGAAAGTAAGGAAATAGTTTCTGAATACTATCAGGATATTTCAACCTTAATAAAAAAATGGATTCCTGCCTTTGAGGAAAATGATCGTAGTTATTTAACCATCGCGATTGGATGCACGGGTGGCAAACACCGTTCGGTATTTTTAATAGAAAAATTGTTCAGAGATTTAAGAAAAAATCAAGCCAATGTGCTGGTCCAGCACCGGGAACTGGATTGATTGAACACCTTGATAAAGAATATCTGAAAGGTTAATTGTTAGTAATAATGTCTTAATCTATCAACCTTATGGTTGAAAAAGATGGGGAGGGAGCATTAATTCCAAAACCAACCTTTCAAAATATTCAGTTAAGAAGAACGGTTAACCGATAATAACTTTCAAAACTTATTCGCGCAATAAATCATTAATTGAAGTTTTGGCTCTAGTTTGTGCATCTACAGTTTTTACAATTACTGCACAACTCAGTGAGTGGCTACCATCTTTTGCTGGCAAATTGCCGGGAACCACAACCGATCCTGGAGGTACATAGCCATAAGTGATTTCTTTGGTTTCACGGTTGTAAATTTTGGTGCTTTGGGAGATAAATACACCCATAGATAGAACACTGCCCTTGCCAATTCTAACGCCTTCAACTACTTCTGAACGTGCACCAATAAAACAACCGTCTTCAATAATGGTTGGTGATGCTTGTAAAGGCTCTAATACACCACCAATGCCAACACCACCTGACAAATGTACATTCTTGCCAATCTGTGCACAACTGCCGACTGTTGCCCATGTGTCAACCATGGTGCCTTCATCAACAAAGGCTCCAATATTCACATAGCTTGGCATGACTACAACATTTTTGCCCAAAAAGGCCCCCATTCGTATGGTTGCCGGTGGAACAATTCGTGCACCTATTGCTTCAAAATCAGCTTGAGAAGCATCGCGAAAACGGCAAGGCACTTTGTCAAAATAATTGTGACTTGTGCCTTGAGTGACGTAATTGTCATGAATCGAAAAATACAGCAATACTGCTTTTTTCAACCATTCATTCACCTGCCATTGCCCATTGTCAAGAGGCTCTGCAACTCTGGCTTTTCCTGATTCTAATAGTTGAATGGTTTGGGCTACTGTAGACTCGTATTTGTCATCCAACTCAGTTTTTGAAAGGGTGTTTCTATCCGACCAGGCTTGTTCTATTAATGTTTGTAATTGATTCATAATGATTCCAGTAATTTGCTTTTCAGTTGATCTAGTTGTTGGAGATTCAAGGCTTGTTGATTGATGTTTAACCAATAAGTGTTTTCAGCCCTGGCTCCGATGGTCATGATTTTAGCTGCATTGATTGAAATATCCAAAGACAGCAGTATTTTGGCGATTAGTGATAATAGTCCATGACGATCACGACAAATTACTTCAATCATACTTTCATGTTCATTGTTAGACTCAAGGATAATGACTTTGGGTTTAATTTTGAACAGTTTTTCACTTTTGGGTGTAAACCGAGACAAATTTATGTCGTAAAACTTCTCACCAATTAGCGCTTCTCTTAACTCCAAAATCATTCTTTGTTGAACTTTTTCATTGCTATCAGTAATACAGTGTACGGTATTCAATGCATAGTTGTTCTCAGTATTGTTGATATTGGCATCAACAATACTAAAATCATGTTTTTCCAAAATTGATGCCATTAAATAAAATAAGCCTTTGAAATCCTTGCAATAAATCAAAAACTCAAGCGCATTGTCTTGTTTCTCAATTCTTGTTTTCTTGTTGGTGTTAATTTGATTGTTGGAAATATTGGCAACAATCGGAGTGGGTTGGCTTTCGATCAGTTGTTGAATCACTTTAGATTTTTGTTGTTCTTCAGAATGTGATTTAGGCTCTTTTTGATCGGTTAATACTTGTTTGGTTTTAACAAATAACTCATGCAATAAACTTTCTTTGAAGCCATTCCATAACTTAGGGTCGGTTGCTGAAATATCAGCAATGGTTAATAAATACAACGCTCTAAGTTTTAACAAAGAATCCACTTGTAGTGCAAAAGAATTAATTGTTTCAATATCATTGAGGTCTCTTTTCTGCGCTATTTCACTCATAATTAAGTGATACTTAACCAGCCACACAATCAAATCAGTATCTTCTGAATTAATTTGGTGAGTCTTACAAAATTCCAGTACATCTACAGCTCCAAGATCAGCATGATGGCCTTCTCGTCCTTTGGCGATGTCGTGGTATAACCCTGCTATGTAAACCAGATAGGGTTTTTCAATATTGTTAAATATCTCATGTGCCCTTTTGACATCGGTTTTGTTGTGGCGTAACAAGCACAAATTTCGTAAAGTAAATAAGCTGTGCTGATCGACTGTGTAAATATGAAACAAATCAAATTGCATGCGCCCCACAATCTTTCCAAATACGGGTAAGTATCTTGCTAATATTCCAAGGCGATTCATTTGATTTAAAACCGATGCCACTTTATTGTCTTGTTGGAATATTTGAATGAATTGTTTTTTTACTTGCAAATTGCTTCTAAATTTTTCATCAATTTGTACAATATTATGCCGTATCGCTCTAACTGTATCAGCACGAATGCCTTTAATTTTCTTATTATTCTGAATCAATAAAAAGGTTTCAAACCAAACGCTGTGATCGGATTGAAATAATTTTGTATTTTTAATTTCTAGAAAGTCATTCACAATATGAAAGCGTGGATTGATGTCTTGGATGGAGTCTTTTTGTTTGCTTTTTAAAATATTTTCATCAAACAACTGCAATAGCCGAATATTTAAGCGTTCTAAGCCCAGGGCATTGCGGTAAAAAATCTGCATAAATTGTTCTACTGCAGGGTTTTTTATTCCTTCATCATGGAAACCAAATATTTTTGCTAATTTTAACTGGTAATCAAATAAAACACGTTCTTCTTTGCGTTTAGCAATGATGTGTAAGGCAAAACGCACTTTCCATAAAAAATTTTGACCTTTTCGTAAGCGGATATATTCATGCTCGGTTAAAAAACCTTCATCCACCAGTTCGTGTAAAGAACTGGTTTGAAAAAATCGTTGTGCCACCCAAGAAACCATCTGGATATCACGCAAGCCACCTTGCCCTTCTTTGATATTGGGTTCAACATTGAAGGCAGTATCGCTGTATTTCTTGTGCCTTCTTTTTTGTTCGTTGAGTTTGGCTATATAAAAATCTTCGCCTTTCCAGAGTTTTTTCGACGTGACTTTTGACTCCATTTGTACAAATAACTTTTTATTGCCACGGATAAATCGTGCTTCCATTAAATTGGTGGCAACGGTAACATCTTCTTTGGCTTGTACTTGACATTGAAGGGGGGTTCGTACACTTTGACCGATTTCTAAGCCAATATCCCAAAGAACTTGGATAAAAGAACTGATGGGTTCACTGAATTGATTGTTGTTTTTTGGGATAAGTATTAATAAATCCACATCAGAATAGGGGTGCAGTTCTCCACGTCCAAAACCGCCCACAGCAACCAGTCCAGGTAAATCAGATTGAATAAAGTGTTGCCAAAGTTGTAGGGTTATTTGTTCGACCACCCAGGCTCGGGTTTTAACCAATTGATGCACTTCCGTACCCGCATTAAAGTCCTCTATCATTAATGCATCTGCTTTATTTAATAAAGATTTATAGAAGGGAATTAAGTTTGATGGCGTTTGGTTGAACTCAAGCACATCCAGATATTTTTCAGCATAAATGGGTGGTGCTAGTGATGCCATTACCCAAATCCTGGTATAGAAACGAGTTTGAGAGTGCAAGGAGTTGATGTGCATAAGGAATTCACAAAAACTGAGTTTACCTCATTGGTGATAAGGTCTTTTTTGGATTTATTAGGTGTATTAAGAACTTGTACTATCATCTTGTTTCTATATCAGGATTTGGGTTGATAATCAAATTGATACTTGTCTGATACAGTTAATACTTCATAACCCTTATCTGTAACAACGAGCGTGTGCTCCCACTGTGCGGACAAGCTTTTATCTTTGGTAATGACTGTCCAATCGTCGCCAAGAAGTTTTGAATGACGTTTGCCAATATTAATCATAGGCTCAATGGTAAAAGTCATGCCTTTTTGCAATTTCATGCCCGTGCCTTTGGTACCATAATGCAATATTTGTGGTGATTCATGAAACACCTTGCCGATGCCATGTCCACAGTATTCACGTACCACCGAAAATTTATTTTTACTGGCATGTTGCGCAATGGCATAACCAATATCCCCCAATTGCACGCCTGGCTTTACCATGCGAATGCCTATTTCCATACATTCTTTGGTCACATCAATAAGCTTTTGTGTACGACCAGGAATTTTTCCGACCACAAACATACGAGAAGTATCACCGTGCCAACCATCCTTAATGACAGTAATGTCAATATTGACAATATCGCCATTCTTGAGTTTTTTATCCGCAGGAATGCCATGGCATATGACATGATTGACTGAAGTACAAATAGATTTAGGAAAACCATTGTAATTCAGCGGAGCAGGGATGGTTTTTTGTTCATTGACCATATAATCATGGCAAATTTTATCCAACTCATTGGTGGTCACGCCTGCTTTTACATGCGGTTCAATCATATCCAAAACTTCGGCTGCCAAACGACCAGCTACACGCATTTTTTGGATTTCATCTTCAGTTTTTATAACTATTTGCACAATATTTGTAAGTATATTATTTGTTTAAAGGCATATTGTAATAGCAAATTATACAGAATACTTACATTTATGAAAAATAAAATTAATGTATCATGTTTTGTTGCGGTAATAGACAAGCCCCAAAAACATCGCCATCATCAACAATATACCATAAAAGCTCAGAGTAGGGATGATGCGTATTGCCGATGAACCTAGCAAATTGATAACAGTTGGGTTGGCAGGTATGTTGCTGGTGATTTCCAAGGATCCTGTGAAACTGCCCTCACTATTTGGGCTGAATTCTATAACTAAATTACATGATTGTCCTGCCATCAAGGTAGTTGGTGTTGAAAAACAACTGCCTCCAACAATACTAAATGGTGCATTGGGAAGAGTAAATGAACTGATAGTGATATCGCCAGTTCCTGTATTGGTAAGTGTAATATTTTGAGTATTGCTATCGCCCGTGAAAACAATGCCATAATCCAATGAACTCGCATCCAAACCCAATGTGTTATCAGTACAATTAACAACGATATTTGAGACGCTGCTGCCATTGATTTGTCCCGTTGCATTGTTGATACTACAACCTTGCATGACTGGATCGGTCAGAACAGTTGCCGCATACATGCTTGAATTATCCAAAGCGGTAGCAAATCTGAATCCACCATTGGCATTAAGGGTTATATTGTCTGATCCATTGTTTTGCAATGTGACTGTGCCAGTTAAACCGCTAACAGTGCCAGAGATAACAGCCTGTACATTAACGACTTGTATCGCTGTGCCTGTATTGCCTGCATTGTCTGTTGCTGACCATATGATGTTGTGAATGCCTACTGCAAATGGGCCAGACATATCCGCAGTAACAGGTGAAACATTGCCGTCGACTAAATCACTGGCGGTCGCTGTACCCAAGGTAACAGGAGTTGTTGTACCTGTGGATTCAATAGTTATATCCATGGGTGTGGTAACAGTTGGAGGGGTTGTATCAACGATGGTTACTGTTTGTGTTGCTGTACCAGTATTACCTGCGGCATCAGTGGCTGACCAAGTTATGGTGTGGATGCCCAGCGCAAAGGGTCCTGTATTATCCGCTGTTACTGGGTTTACATTGCCATCGACTAAATCACTGGCAGTTGCGGTGCCAAGTGTCACCGAGGTGTTTGTTCCTGTGGCTTCGGCGTTTATATTCATCGGTGGGGTTATTGTTGGGGCAGTGGTATCAACAATGGTTACTGTTTGAGTATCTGTACCCACATGTCCTTGTGAATCGGTTGCAGTCCATGTGACTGTATGAAAGCCCACTGCAAAGGGGCTGGACAAATCTGCAACTGCAATGATGTCAACTTCATCAACATCAGTCACAGCAGCAGTACCCAATGTGACCGCTGTTGTCGCGCCAGTGGCTTCAAGCATTATATCTGCAGTTGCAATAACAACAGGTATTTGGGCTTCATAGGCACCAATGTCACGCACACCATCGGCTGCAAAGCCACGTTGGTCGCTTGTGGTAGCAGCAATGCCACCACCATTAAGTGTCTCACTTCCTTGCAGCAAAGCATGGGTCAATGTAGGTCCACCATTGTCGGCTAATGGACCAACAGATGAAGCTGTTAATAGCGGACCTGATGGATCACAACCATTAACTTGAAATCTGGTAGAAATATTGTTGTCAAGTAATGTAGATCCAACGTCACTACAATCAGCAATGTTATTATTGTGAAATAAACTATTTCTGATGGTTTGTATATTGCCATCATTAAAAATAGCGGAAATACCACCACCAAATCTTGCTGAGTTTTCTGAAAAAGTACAATTTGTAATAATCGATATTCTGCCATCTACAGCATTATGAATTGCTCCGCCGCCATCTCTAGTTGAATTTCCTGAGAAGGTACTGTTGCTTATGGTTTCAATATTGCCACGCTTTTTATAAATCGCTCCGCCGCCAAAACGCGTTGAATTTCCCGAGAAAGTACTGTTACTTATTTCATTTATATCACCAGTTTCATGGTATAAAGCACCACCATAGTAACGGGATTTATTCTGATTAAATGTGACTTTTTTGATGACTAAACCTCCAGCATTATAGATACCAGCACCAGATCGACCTAAAGAATCAGGATTGGTAGGGTTTGAATCTGCGCAACCGTGGGCTAAGGTGATATTTTGTAAGATTAAGCCAGCCGTTACCGTTGTACGCAATAAGCGAAATTCGCCAACATCAGAAACATCATTAAGGTTGCAGGTTAATGTATTGTCACGTTGTAGGGTATGTCCTTGTCCATCAAGAATAATACCTGAGGTGATGACGGGTGTACCTGTACGTCCTTTGCCATTAGAGCTTGTGTCGTTATCTATCACGGTTGTTAAGGTGACATCAACTGTAAGATTAATGGTGTCTAGGATAGTGCCAGCTGTGCAATCGGTATGTGTTTGGTTATTATTGTTGGCATTGATGATTGCCTCAGAGATAGAGCAGACTCCATCGCTGTTATCAATCGCGCCATCGGTGCCATCAACTGTAATTGTTGCGGCGTTAAGTGTTAAGCATTGCAACAACAATAGAATGGTTGTGATGGATATAAATAGACGATTTTTCATAAATTCCCCAGTTGTTTTTATGATTGTTATTGATTTAAGCACTATTCTTCAAATCCATCAATGAAAATCACATCAAGTTTGGTGCAATTAACTTCTACATCTGTGACATCATCCATGGCAATAGTGCCAGTAGGATTAACCAAGTCACAAGTATAATTAAATGGCAATGTATCAATGCTAACGGTGTAATCAGCAGCATCCAGTAAGGGCGATATGAATACAAAAGCGGTATTGTTATTGACGGTTAACAGCTCAGTATCCAATGCCAATACAACGGGATTGCCCATTTCCAAGCCTGAAGCCATGCCTCCAATAAAGTATTTCTTGGGGCCACAGGTGATGTTAATATTGTTAATATTGCTGTCGGTGATGGTACCTGAGTTGTTATTGATGCTACAGGATTGGTCATTGGGTTCTGCGGTAATACTAACAGAATAGCTGGTTCCTGAATCTAAAATGGTACTGAATGTATAATTACCATTGCCAATTACCAACGATTGAACGCCATCTGAAATAGTGACTTTATTGGCATTAACCAATCCACTTATATTTCCACCAATGCTGGCTTGAATTTTAACCAATCGTGTGGCTTGTATGGCATTGTTGCCTGCATTGTCTTGCACATCATAAGTGATGGTATAATTACCTGCGATTGCGGTATTTACAGTGTTGACAACGGTGATTGATGCGCTGTTAAAAAAACCATCAACTTCATCAGCCGCTGTAGCACCAGCATCAATATAATTAAAACCAATGGGTCTGAGGATGGGATTTGATCCCAATAATGTGATAAGTGGTGGGGTTGTATCAACAACCGTGATTGTTTGTGAGTCACTGTCAGTGCGCCCATGATTGTCTGTTACGTTCCAAATAATCGTATGTTGACCCAATGAAAAAGAGGGTCCTGTGTTACTGGTTGTGGTGGCTATTAAGTCGGGTTGATCCGGATCAATGACCGTAGCAGGTTCAATAGTTACTTGGGTCGAAAGTCCAGTCGCTTCTACTGTGATGTCCATAGGTGCGGTTACAGTAGGTGCTTGGTCTTCAACGGCGCCTATATCGCGTGCGCCATCTGAGGCAAAGAAGCCCCTTTGATCATTTGCGAGTCTGCCATTGCCTGCAGCATTAAATGCTTCACTGCCAGCAAGCAGGGTATGGGTTTGAGTCAATCCACCATAATCAGCCAATGGTGCTAGAGTGGAGGTGGTTAGAGTTGTTGTAAGTAATCCAGGACAAACACTGCTGGCATCATCTGAGATATTGTTGTTGGAAAAAATAAATGAACCACTACCCGCACAATCACTGCTGCTATTGTTGTGAAACAAAGAATTTTTTAGAAAATTTATGATTCCTGCATTATTAATTGCACCACCGCTTTGGCTAGGAGGCGAGGTATTACCAGAAAAAGTACTGTTTAGAATATTGGTAATGCTACCGCTACTTCTATTGGCAATAGCACCACCAACATTGGTCGCTTGATTTCCAGAAAAAGTACTGTTTTGAATCGTGGTAATATCTGATAAATTATAAATAGCACCAGCAGATCTATCGGCGCTATTGGCTGAAAATGTACTGCTGGTAATTTCAGTGATTGTTCCATTGATATTAAAAATAGCACCACCGAGATTCGCTTTATTTAGTGTAAAACTGTTATTAATGATAGCCATGTTTCCTTCATTATAAACGCCACCACCTGAACCTAAATTGGTGTTAAAAGGGCCATCTATACAACCATTGTTTAATTTGATATTGGTTAAAGTCAAGCTGTTGCCCAAATGATTGTGTAATAGACGGAATTCATCCGCATCGGTAATGCTGTCAATATTACAAGTCAAATTGACATCGCGTTGAATCATAAAACCTTGTCCATCAATCACCAATGGTGTTGTTATTCCTGGCGTGCCTGTTAAGCCAGTAACTGGATCATTTTCGTACGCAAACAGTAATGTGATATCAGCAGACAAGGTGATTGTATCGGGATTGGTTCCATTGACTTTTGAACAATTAATAGCGGTGTTTAATTCATCAACATTGGCTACAACTGTATTAAAACCATCTACTTGTAATGCCACTGAACAAAGTTCATTTGATTGTGCTTCATAAGCGCCAATATCTCGACTTCCATTGCTTGAGAGTCCGCGTTGATCTGTTGGTAATCCAGCAACTGCTGCATCAAGTGCTTGAGAGCCAGGTTGTAGGCCGTGAGTTTTGGTTAGGCCACCATTGTCTGCCAATTGATTGACTGTGGCTGATGTTAATATTGTGGCAACAAGTCCTGGGCAACCGCTTGAAGTATTGTCTGAAATATTGTTGTTGCCGTTAATTGCACCACTGAGACTGACGCAGTCCTTATTGGTATTATTGTGAAATAATGAATTTTTCAAGGTGTTAATATTTGTGCCTATGGAGTTATAAATAGCACCGCCACCATTGATAGTATTTGTTGAATTGCCTGAAAAAGTATTGTTTTCAATTGATGATATTGAGTCATTGTTGAATATTGCTCCTCCATTGTTGGCTGATGAATTAGCCGAAAATGTATTGTTTCGCATAGCGCCAATTCCTTTAAAGTTAGCAATCGCGCCACCTGATGTGACTGTGTCGTTATTCGAAAATGTGTTATTAAACAGATTAATTATAAGCCATTCATTGTTAATGGCACCGCCAAAATCCAGAGCAGAGTTTCCTGAAAAAGTGGTATTTTGAATTGTGGTTATATCGCCTTGATTATAAATTGCACCACCAATGCCATTGGAAAAGTTATTGGTAAATGTACTGTTGGTTATTTCATTAATGGTTCTGGCATTCTTATGATAGATGGCACCACCGCCAACATGTGATTGGTTTTGGTTAAATTGTACATTAATAAGAGAGACATCTCCGTCATTATACAACGCACCACCAAAAGGCTCGTTATTGGTGCCATCGGCACAACCATTATCTAGAGTAATATTTTTAAGGGTGAAATTATTTTGAAATTTATTCTCGAACAATCGAAATTCCCCTGTTTCATGAATGCCGTTTAAATCACAGATAAGGGCATTGTCTCTTTTCAATGTAAACCCCTGGCCGTCAATAATTAATGGATCAACAATAATTGGCGTTCCATTGACACCACCAGTGCCAGTAATCTTTTCATAAGGACTATTGAAAGTGATATTGTTGCTAAGATTAATAGTATTTTTCGCATTTCCATTAAACTGGGAACACAAAATGGCAATAAATAACTCTGATTTTGATGAAACATTGACATTAAATCCATCCATAGCCAATTCATTCACATAATAATCTCGTTGTTGTACTTCAAATGCACCTAAGTCTCGAATAGTCACTATATTTCTACCACGTTGATCCATTGATGTGCCGTTTATTGCCTTATCTATGGCTGTGCTGGAAATTTCAAGAGCGTGAGTCAAGGTAGGGCCACCATTGTTTGCTAGTGGTTTAACATCAGAACTGCCTAATTGTGGAAGAATTAGGCCAGGACAACCACTGAAAAAACTGGGTAGAGTAGAAATATTATTGAAGCCATTCAAAATAAGGTTTGGGTTACTTTGAGTTCTTCCACAATCATTGCGTCCATCTGGCCCTGAATTGTGGCTAAATATATTGTTTCTCATACTTACAATATTTCCTCTTGCGTATATAGCACCACCATTATCTGCGCTATTTTCAGCAAAAGTATTGTTTTCAATATTTGTAAGAGTGCCAAAGCTTAAAAAAATTGCTCCGCCCAAAGAACCAGATACATTAGAAGAGAATGTATTATTTATCACATTCATAGCACTAGTCGGTAGATATATTGCTCCTCCACTTATAGCTGCATAATTATTGACAAATGTACTGGATTCTATTTGTTCTGTTTTACCAGCAAATGCACCACCAGATGAAATGGCTTTATTGTTTTTGAAGGTCACATTCTGCATATAAACAGGACCTAATGCATAAAGCCCCCCGCCAAAACGCTTGCTCATAGAGTTCGAGTTATCTATGCACCCATTTTCAAGAGAGAGATTTTTTAGTGTTAATGGATCAGTATTACTATTGCTTGCAGGAACTTGAATTAATAGACGGAATTCACCAACATCACGAACTTCATTCATATTACATGTAAGGCTATTATTGCGGTATATTTTATATCCTTGCCCATCTATTATTAGTGGACTAGTAATGATTGGTGTACCCGAATATCCATAATCCAAATCATTGCCAGGCGTGCTTTGATTAAGAACAACATTATTGCTTAGTACAATGGTATCTGTTCCATTTCCTGCAGCACAGTTAGTATATGGACCTGCATCCATATTGGCATTAACAATCGCCTCTGCTAAAGAACATAAGCCATCACCGCTCGCAAAGATTGACTCTGGGGCGTTAACAGTAATAATTGCAGCATGACCAATGGCTTGTGAAAGCAAAAGTATCATGGCAGTTGTTGTAAATAATATTGTTTTTTTCATCATGTTTTCCGATAAATTTTGACTCTGTATTAATAATAAGCGATTAATAAAACCAAACAGCTCAAATTATTATTAATTAATTAATTTGATTAACCAAACAAACATGATAGGGTAAGTATTATGGAAGAACAAAACCTTACACTTAATGCATCCTTGGATGATGTTATCTATCAACAACTTAGAGTCATGGCTCATAAGTTGATGGACAATGAACGCCAAAATCACACTTTGTCTCCAACTGATTTGGTTCATGAGGCCTATGTGAAATTATCGGACAGTCAAATATCGTATGCCGATCAAAAACATTATTTCAGAACGCTTGCCAGACAAATGCGCAGAGTCTTGATTGATTATGCTCGCAATAAATCACGCATAAAAAATAAAGGCAAAAGTAGCAATGTGACTTATACAGATTCTTTGGGATTACTGGGTTCTAGTGTTGATTTTTCCTACATCAATGATGCGATTAATGAAC
>JAJRQG010000045.1 GCA_024280395.1 Gammaproteobacteria bacterium
ATAGCCGAAATTTCTGCAGCATCAATTCTGGCAAAAAATGCCCGCGATAGATTAATGCACACATTGCATGAAGAATTCCCCCAATATGGCTTTGATAAACACAAAGGTTATGGAACACAATACCATTTACAACAATTACAAATACATGGACCCTGTAAACACCACAGCAAATCTTATGCACCGATTCAACTATTGTTGCAAGGAGAGTTGTTTTGAAGGCTAAATTCATCCATTTAAATCTACACTCTGAGTATTCAGTTGTGGATTCAACTCTGCGTATAGGGCAAGTGGTGGAGTCTTTGAAACAATCTGATTCGCCAGCAGTAGGCATCACTGATTTCAACAACATGTATGCTGCCATTAAATTCTATAAGGCAGCGACGAATGCGGGCATTAAACCATTAATGGGTGCTGAAGTTTTAGTTTTAGATGATAAGAGTGACACGAGTTATCGGGTGACTTTTTTGTGCCAAGACAAGCAAGGGTATTTAAATTTGAGCGAGCTGATTTCCATGGCCCATCAACAAGGCTATCACCAAGCAAAACCGATGGTCAAAGAAGAGTGGGTTACAAAATTTAATCAAGGGTTAATTGCTATCAGTTGTAATATGCGTGGCGACATTGGGCAATTGATTTTGGCAAAAAAAATGGATCAGGCTTCTGATAAAATTGATGCATGGAAAAAGACATTTGGTAACCGCTTTTATTTAAGTATCGCGCGCATTAATCGACAAAATGAAAAATCACACAATGACGCGACTATTTATTTGGCTGCCCATCACCAAGTTGGTTTAGTCGCGACCAATGATGCTAGATTTATGCAAAGTTCTGATTTCAATGCACATGAAGCCCGTGTTTGTATCAATCAAGGGTTGATAGTAGCAGACCCAAGGCGTGAAAAAGTGTATACCAGAGATCAGTACTTGTCTTCTCCGGATGAAATGATTGAGAAGTTCAAGGATATTCCACAAGCGATTCAAAATACGGTTGAAATAGCCAAAAGATGTAATTATCGGTTTGAGTTGGGTGAGTATTTTTTGCCAGCGTTCCCAATTCCAGAAGGTGAAACAGAATCTGAGTATTTCAGACGTTTAACCAAAGAATTGCTAAGTGAACATCTAGAAAAACATGGAACTGCATTAGATTATACAGAACAGGACTATTTTGATCGGCTAAAATTTGAAGTCGATATTATTTTACAAATGGGTTTTCCGGGCTATTTCTTAATCGTTGCAGACTTTATCAATTGGTCAAAAAACAATAAAATTCCAGTAGGCCCTGGCCGTGGTTCTGGAGCGGGATCTTTGGTCGCATATGTGATGCGAATTACTGATCTGGATCCATTACAATATGAATTGTTATTTGAAAGATTTCTAAATCCAGAAAGATTATCTATGCCTGATTTCGATGTCGATTTTTGTATGGATAGACGCGATGAAGTGATCGAATATGTGGCCAAAACGTATGGTGCAAATCAAGTAAGTCAAATTATCACATTTGGAACATTGAGTGCAAAAGCTGTAGTAAGAGATGTCGGCAGAGTATTGGGTTATCCTTATCCAATGGTTGACGGCATTGCGAAACTTATACCCAATGATTTGGGCATAACTTTGCCTAAAGCATTAAAAGAATCCAAAGAATTAAGCTTAAAGAAAGAAACCGATGATGAGGCCTGTGAATTGTTGGATATGGCTTTGCAATTAGAAGGTTTAATTAGGAATACAGGAAAACACGCTGGGGGTGTGGTGATTGCACCCAGTAAACTCAGTGATTTTTGTCCCGTTTACAAAGACGAACATGCACAAGGAATACTCAGTCAATACGATAAAGACGATGTGGAGACCATCGGCTTGGTTAAATTTGATTTCTTGGGGTTGCGTACTTTAACTATTGTGGACAATGCCGTTATCGCCATTAATAAATCCAGAGATGAAGATAATCAATTAGAAATATCACAAATTCCACTCGATGACCCCAAAGTATTTGAACTGCTAAAAAAATGCCAAACCACTGCGGTTTTCCAGTTAGAGTCAGACGGCATGAAAGAATTAATAGGACGTCTGATACCTGATTCATTTGCCGAAATTATTGCTTTAGTTGCACTGTATCGTCCAGGCCCATTGGATTCGGGTATGGTAGATACCTATGTGGAATGTAAACATGGCCGCATTGAACCTGATTATTTACACCCAGATATTGAAGAAATTCTCAAACCCACTTATGGCGTAATATTGTACCAAGAACAAGTAATGAAAATTGCTCAAGTGTTATCGGGTTATTCATTGGGCGGTGCCGATATTTTGCGCAAAGCCATGGGTAAAAAGATTGAGTCCGTGATGCTTGAACAGGCCGAAGTTTTTCAAAAAGGGGCAGAAGACCGTGGTGTTGATGGCAAAGTAGCCAAAGAAATATTTGATATCATTATTAAATTTGCAGGCTATGGATTTAATAAGTCCCATTCAGCAGCTTATGCTTTAATTGCCTATCAAACCGCATGGCTAAAAGCACACTATCCTGTGGAGTTTATGGCATCTGTTCTATCTGCAGACATGGATAATACAGACAAAGTGGTGCATTTGATACAAGATGTAAAGTCCATGAATATAGAAATTCAATTGCCACATGTCAATCAATCGGATTATTATTTCAAAGCAGGCGAGGGACTGTCTATTGTTTATGGATTGGGTGCAATTAAGGGAGTGGGTAAAGGTGCTATCCAAAGTGTTATGCACGAACGTGAAGCCAATGGCAATTTTACTTCTATTTATGATTTTTGTGTTCGTGTTGATTTGCACAAGGTCAATAAACGCACACTTGAAGCGCTTATTTTATCCGGAGCATTCGATACCATTCATCCCAACCGACTAGCACTGATGACGGGCATGGAAAATATACTAAAAGCAGCACAACAAAAGAACCATGACCAAGAATCAGGCCAAGTGGATTTATTTGGTGCAGCGACGGCTGTCAGTTCCAATGAAATGTTGGTTCCTTTACCTGATGTTGAGGACTTTGAACCCAATCAACGTTTATTCAATGAAAGAAACATGTTGGGTCATTTTATGACAGGTCATCCCATGGCAACAGTTCAACAGTGGCTCGATGCAGTGACCAGTCAGAACATTGGCAAAGTATTGGACATGCGCCCTGAAGAAATGCCCAAAAAAGACGCTGAAGATGATTTTGCCAAAAAGCGGTATTTCGATGGAACGCCGGTATTGGTTGGAGGTTTGATTAATTCGGTTAGGGTGCGCAATGAAAATTCAGCAACAGTTTTGATTACTGATCAAACCCATGAAATAGAAGCCACATTTTTTCGAGATACCTATTTTGAAAACCAAGAAAAAATGTTAAAAGACGAAATTGTTATTATTGAAGGAGAGGCGGGTGTTGATAATTTCTCAAATAAATTCATCATTCGGGCCAAACACATACTGACCTTAAATGAAGCCATCGCGACCTATTGTTCTAAAATTGGTTTTATCACCTCTACCAGTGACTATCAACGGTTCTCAGATAATTTAAAAAACCTGATGAAAACTCATGGTCGTGGCAAAGCCCGTATTTATATTCATCACGAGCAAAACGGCATTGTTTCCAACTTAAAATTGGGTGATAATTTTAAAATTAGACCTTCGCATAATTTACTGATAGAAGCCGAAGAACTGTCTAATATTGATAAAATTATTTTAAAATAATAGTTGCATACATTTAAGACATTAATAAATTAGTAATTGAATAACATTCTTGATAATTAAATCACATAGATATAAAACCATTATTCTTTTGTTCATACTTTTAATAAATTATGACAAGCTTTAGTGATGTACTTTATCGGAAAATATGGTAAAATAACTGCGAGTCATGATGCTATAATGAATCATGATGTTTGTCCCAAACCACTGACTATTGACTATTGACTATTGACTATTGACTATTGACTATTGACTATTGACTATTGACTATTGAAGTTCTTTCGATATTCAGGGTTTGGAGTTTTATTTATGTTTCTATATGCTAGAAACAAATATTATTCTAATAGGAAAAAACTATGATTAAAATTTTAAAATATACAATAACACTTCTAGTGTTAATTTACAGTAATACTTCGTTTTCAAGTTTGTATGATGATTATATTAGTGGAAATCTTGAAATTTCAACTATGCTAAACATAAATCCAGACATAATTGATTATGTTGGTCCGTTACAAGGGTTACAATTTTATAATGCTAATGATAAAGGGTATGATTTTAAACCCAATTTGTTTGGGGGGATTGCTAATAATGAAACTGAATTTCTATCATTTGAATTCCAAACTAAAAATTTATTTGATGACATCAATATGCATTTAGCTATAGCGTTACGAGGGCATTCTGATTCAATGACTAACACCTTGCGAGGTAGAGGATTAGCAATTGGTAGTACTCTAAATTGTTCGGAAGGCATTGCAATTGAAGATTTTACAATTAATGCTTTAGGTGGAGGTGACGGCATTCCTTTAAAAGGTTGTAAGAATTTTCAGTTTTGGAATAATTCAAATTACAGAATTGATATACATGCATCAAACAACAATATACTGTATTACATTTTTAAGGAAAACTTATTATTTTTACAAATGTATTATGGATATCCAAAGTGGAGTTTGCAATTAACAGGAGGGTGTTCATCTTCTCCCTATAGTGCTTGTCTTGGACACATTGAAGATATTGGTGGTCAAAATGTGATAATAGGTACAGCATTTAGATCTAGTTCATCATATGATTATACAATATCTAAGGTTTATATAGCAAAATTCTGACAAATAACATTTAGAAAATTTAGATAGAAATGTATGCTATAAAAATTTCTTGGATTCAAGTTAGTTGGATTATTTTAAAATAAAAGTAGCGTACATTTCTCTGACGGCCAGATTATTGATAGAGAGTTTCTGCATTTCATCGGTGTATTCGATAACATTTGATGACCTCAATGCCACACGCCATGGTTCGTACCCCAAAGCCCTGAGTTCTTTTTCGAGTGAGTCGGCAGTGATGGGGTTAAGTTCAGTGTACCATTGCCAGTAATCTTCTGGGGGAAAGGTTTGCCCTGACCTGTCCATATAATTGGCTTTGGTGTTTAGCAAACGTGATTTCAGTTCTTCTCTTGGGATTTTTAAATGAATAAAGGGGTCATCAAAAAACTCAGCCAAGTGATTGCCATATTCCCCATAAAATAAACCAGGATGAGCAAATAAAATCCCACCGGGTTTTAAGACTCTTGTTATTTCAGAAAGCGTTTGTTCATGACCACCCGCAATATGTTCTAACGAGCCCCAAGACAAAACCACATCAAAAGTATTGTCTTCATAAGGAATCTCATTGCCACTAGCATTGGAGAATATTAAATTGTCATGATTGATTAACCCATTGGGTAAGTTATTCTCGTTACAAAATTTGTTCAAATTATTAAATCCTTCAAAGGGATCAATTCCAACCAGTAACTCAGGTTTTACTCTCAGGAACAATCCCAAGTCTGTTATGCCATCTCCACAACCGACATCTAGGATTTTTCCCTTTAACTTGTCAGAATTGGCAAACATCAAGTCCTTAATGACTCTGGAGGCATGGTCGAAATGGCGATAAAACCAATCAGCATGCCCTTTTTTCCAGCTAAACTTATTTACATCAAAATCAGATGATTGTATGTCCCAGTGTATGCTCGGCGACAACACCTTGCGTATTTGTGTTATTTCAATGTTGCCATGACATTCGTCTAGCACAGTGGCTGTACAGTTGGCGTCATGCATCACCACCAATCTAATGGAATAATCTTGCTCAACAATATCCGATTCACTTAAGTTGATGATTACTTGGTAAGTGCCTTTTAATAACCAAGATACATCCCAACCCTTTTGCCTTATGTGAAAAGACTGTTGTTGATTGTCATGGGTAAGATCTAGTTGGAGGTCGATATCAAAAAGAATGGAAGAGAGCACTTCTAATTGACAAGTGATGACATTGTTGTTGAAAGATTGGATTGAAATTTTCATGCGCACAGTTTAACTGATTCAGAAAAAAAAAACAGTATAAAATAGCCAGCATCAATGGCATATTATTCCACAAGGTTAATAATACTAACATTTATTTGTAACTGTAGTTTTAATCTGTTAATCTGAATTTTTTCGAATAATACTACAAATATGGATCGCAATAACTACAAAGATAAGTGGAATGACCGTGTTAGTTCACTTAAATCTGGTGCAATTGCCGTTGACGGCAGTACCGATGAAGAAACATTACTAAGCAATGGGCAGTGGACATCTGATCAGATGCAAATTGCATTGAATATTAACAAAGATGATACCGTATTAGAAATGGGTTGTGGTGTTGCTCGCATTGGCAAATTATTGGCGCCTCATTGTAAAAAATGGATTGGTGTCGATATATCAGAAAACATGTTAAACGTTGCGAAAGAGCGTTTGGGTGATCTAGACAATGTTGAATTTCATGACTTAAAAAGAAATGACCTGGCTTGTATCCCAGATAACAGTGTTGATAAAGCTTACAGTGTTGCTGTGTTTTGTCATTTGGATAAGGAGGATTTGTTCAATTATCTGAGAGAAATGTACCGCATTTTAAAACCTGGTGGAACGATTTATGTGGAAACATGGAATCTGGCGCATGATATCGGTTGGAAACGGTGGCAGTATGAAGCCGACAACTGGTTTATAGCCGACCATTCACAACGAAAAGATGTGACTAGAAATCAGTTTTGTTCTCCAGACGAATTTGATTTGTATGTTAAAAAATCAGGATTTGATATTCTTGGAAGTTACAGTGATTCTGTTTGGAATCAAATTGTTGCAGTTAAAGAAGCTACAGACGATTCAAAGCAATCTCATATTGATTATTTGGTAAAGCATGAAAGTGATTTTGTTTACTCGGCTACTTTTTCAAAATTATTTGAATACGCTATGGATGTCACCTATAACGCGATTCACCCCAAAGAAATGATGACCTATATTGATTCATTGGGTGATGTGCCTGTTGCAGTCTTGTATCGCCGATTTCTAATCGGGCTCTGGGGCAACAATGTTGAATTGTGGGGCGACGTTGAACAGTAAGCCGGACAATAAATCAAACAACAAGGACTTGTTCTTTATTTTGGGTAGCGTTCGTTCTGGAACAACGCTACTTCGAGACCTGTTAAAGAAGCATCACAATCTAATATGCCCTGAAGAAACCCATATGTTTAGGTGGGGAGAACCTTTTGCTTCAACTGAGTATCTTCATGTGAACAAAGTGGCAGATACTTTGATTCTGCATCGAAAAATGGATGGAGTGGATGAGTCAAAATTCGTTAAAATATTAGAAGATTCTTCTGATAGAAGTGATTTTATGTTGAGGTACATGGATTTATTTAAACAGGCTCAAAATAGCACATCTGGTCGTTGCTTTGACAAAACCCCGCAAAATGTTTATGGACTGCCCTTGATTAGGGCTTATTTCCCACAAGCGAAAATTATTCACATTATTCGAAATCCATTGAATGTAGTCGCTAGCTTAAAACAAGGTAAAGTAATGTCTGTGCAAACCTTAACGGGTGCTATCAATTTCTGGAAAGAGTCCATCTTGATTATAAATACTTTAAAACCCCTATTGGGTGATGATTTATATGAATTTAAATACGAAGACTTAACGCATAATCCTGAAGCTGAAATTTCAAAACTTTTGGCTTTTCTAGATGAACCTCAATTCACTGAGGACATCAATTTTGATCATGTTAATCCAGCAATAAACAGCTATCTTGAAGTGTTAACTAACGATGAAATAATGGTGGTTAAAAGTGAACTGGGCGACCTCATGAATCAGTATGGATATTGAGGATGAGGATACCTGTTCTAACCTATCATGCAACCAATATTTCTGGCAATTCTTATCAAAGTAATGACCTGTTGGCTTTTGAAGAAGACCTGCAATTAATACACCAATTAGGTGTTAATATACTGTCTACTTATGATTTGTTGAAATGGATTGAAGGTGATTTAACCTTGAATGATTCGCAGCATTATGTGGTTATCACGTTTGACGACGGTAGTGAATTGGATTTCTACGATTGGCAACACCCCACTTATGGGCAACAACAGTCGTTTTATTCTACATTGAAATCTTACCCAAATTATGCTCACACAACTTCATTTGTGATTGCTTCTCCTGATACTCGTTCTGTTCTTGTTGATACCTGTACTGCTGGTCACTCTATCTGGGGCGATGATTGGTGGCAAAAGGCTGAGAAAAGTGGATTGTTGTCAATTGAAAACCATTCTTGGGACCATTTACATGAGACGTTAGACATTGTTGCGCAACAAAACAATGAGAAAGGAGATTTTTCGAAAATAACAAGTCTTGAAGATGCCAATGCCCAAATCAATGAAGCGTCACAATATATTGATTCACAGATTGATAACAAACAAGTCACTTTGTTTGCCTACCCTTATGGGGATTATAATCGGTACTTAACTGAGGATTATTTCCCAAATCAGCAAAGTAACATTAAAGCGGCATTTACTTGTGAAGCAAAGCATGTCACTCAAGAAACCAATAATTGGAAAATCCCGCGTTATGTTTGTGGTTTACATTGGAAAACAAACGCGGAATTAAAGAATTTATTATTTTCCCAGTAGCTTTTCAATAATCGGATGCAGTATGACTTCCATGGCCAATTGCATTTTTCCACCAGGTACTACAATCGTATTTCGTCTTGACATGAATGAATCTTTCAGCATGGCTTGTAAGTAAGGAAAATCAATATTTAATGCTTTGTAGTCACGAAAGCGAATAACTACCATAGATTCATCGCTGGTTGGTATGTCTCTTGATATAAATGGATTTGAAGTATCCACCAGTGATACCCTTTGAAAATTGATGTCTGTATTAGAGAACTGAGGTGTTATTACACCCACATAATCTCGCATACGTCTTAATATCGTATTGGTTACATCTTCTGGTTTGTATCCACGTTGAGCTGTATCTCTATGGATTTTTTGTATCCATTCAAGATTAACAATCGGTACTACTCCAATCTTAAGATCTGAATGTTGGGCTATATTGATGTCGTGTTTTTCATTGATTATGGCGCCATGTAGTCCTTCATAAAGCATTAAATCACTGCCTTTTCCTGCCTCTTCCCATGGCGTAAATTCTCCAGGATTTTGACCATATGGTTCGGCTTCTTCTTCCGAATGTAAGTAGTATCTTCGATTGCAGTAACCCTTTTCTCCATAGGTTTTAAACATGTTTTCCAAATCTTTTAGAATGTTGGCTTCAAAACCAAAATGACTAAAATTACGTCTCTCTTTCTGAGCCTGTTGGACTTTCTTTTTCATCGATTTGCGGTCATAGCGGTGAAAAGAATCACCTTCAACGATAACGGGTTCAATATTTTGTCTGTGAAAAATATGTTCGAATGCTTTTTTTACAG
Source organism: Gammaproteobacteria bacterium (assembly GCA_024280395.1). GTDB lineage: Bacteria > Pseudomonadota > Gammaproteobacteria > Xanthomonadales > Marinicellaceae > NORP309. The sequence continues at coordinate 9,460 of JAJRQG010000045.1, forward strand.
TGGTTGTTCCTGAACCTGAGGAACCAGTTACTGCAATAATTGGATGTGTCTTAGACATAGTTTTCACCTATAAGTTGATTGAGTGTATGTGTGTTGATTTCGCTAAAACTTGGGTAGACTTTAAGAGCTTTAGAAAAATCTTGGTTTTTTGTGTATTCATTTGTAGTTACAATGGTCTTGATTCCTGCATCTACCGCTGATGCTAGTCCTGCTGACGAATCTTCAATTGCAATACAGGTTGATGCTTCAAGACAGAGTTTTTCTAAGGCATAGTTGTATATATCTGGAGCAGGTTTTTTGTTGGGTATAACATCTCCAGCGGCAATGACTTTGAACAAGGATTCGGCTTTTTCGCCAAGTGTAGATTTAAGCAATGTGCTTACGTTGATGGGTGTTGTTGTTGTTGAAATGGCCAAGGTTATATTTTGATCTATTGCTTCATTTATCAACTGTTTCACACCTTTTCTCAATGGTATTTTTCCAGATTCTAGTAGCTCTACATAATGTTTGGTTTTACATTGATGCATGTCTTTTATTTCTTCATTATTCAATACTTCTTTCTTAAGAAAATCATTTTGGTAGTAATTCATGCGTTCTTTACCGCCAGTGATTTTTAATAATTGGCCGTAAAGATCTTCATCCCAGTGCCAGTCTAAGTCTTTTTCTTTAAAAGCCAAATTAAATGCGACGCGGTGACCATCACGTTCGGTATCGGCCATGGTTCCATCAACATCAAAGATTATGCATTTTAGTATCATATAATTTACCATCGTCATTCCCGCGAAGGCGGGAATCCATCTTATTTAAAACTGGATTCCCGTCTTCGCGGGAATGACGGTTGAGTGTTTATTTGTATCTATCAGCCATATCATCCATGGAAATCGGCTTGATTTTAGAAGCATTTCCAGCTGAACCAAAGGCATTGAATCTATCAACACAAATCCCTCGCATGGCATCAGTTGCAGCACGTAGGAACTTACGCGGGTCAAAATTACTTGGGTTTTCGGCTAGAAATTTACGTACAGCACCGGTCGATGCAAGGCGTAAATCTGTATCAATATTAACCTTACGAACACCATGTTTTATGCCTTCTTGTACTTCTTCTACTGGTACACCATAGGTTTCAGGAATATCACCACCGTATTGATTGATGATTTTCAGCCATTCTTGAGGAACAGCAGAAGAACCATGCATCACCAAATGGGTATTGGGTATTTTTGCATGAATTTCTTTGATGCGTTGAATAGATAAGATATCACCTGTTGGTGGTTTGGTAAATTTGTAAGCACCGTGAGAAGTGCCAATCGCAATTGCCAATGCATCTACATTAGTCTGCTCAACAAAGTCTTTGGCTTCATCTGGGTCAGTCAGCATTTGTTCCATGGTCAATTGACCTTCAGCCCCCGAACCATCTTCTTCGCCAGCTAAACCAGTTTCTAATGAACCCAAACAACCCAGTTCGCCTTCAACCGATGCGCCACAAGCATGCGCCATAGCAACGGCCTGTTTTGTAATGTCTACATTGTATTCGTAACTAGAAGGTGTTTTCATGTCGCTCATCAATGACCCGTCCATCATCACCGAGGTGAATCCCAGGTACAAAGATTGTTGACAAACAGCTGGTGATGCACCATGATCTTGGTGTAAAACTACAGGAATATCAGGCCATTGTTTAACTGCTGATGCCACTAATCCTTTGATAAAAGCAGGGCCTGCATAGTTTCGCGCACCTGCCGAACCTTGTAAAATGACAGGTGAGTTGGTTAATGCTGCGGCTTCCATGATGGCATGGATTTGTTCCATATTATTAACATTAAATGCGGGCATGCCATAACTGTTTTCAGCGGCATGATCCAATAATTGTCTAAGTGAAATTAAAGCCATGTTTATTTCTCCAGTACGTTGTTAACAGTTTCAACGACTTTATCCACCGTAAAACCAAAATATTCAAAAAGTACAGCACCAGGGGCTGATTCGCCAAAGGTGTCTTGTGAAATTACAGCGCCATTTAAGCCTACATATTTGTACCAAAAATCACCTTGTCCAGCTTCAACTGCAATACGCTTAGCTACGTTGCTTGGCAATACACTTTCTTTGTATTCATCGGATTGCCTATCATATATATTTGTACATGGCATTGACACCACGCGAATATTGTCACCAATTTTCTCAGCTGCTTGCATGGCAAGTCCAACCTCAGAGCCGGTAGCAATTATTATTGCATCAGGCGTGCCATTTGAGTCTTTTAAAATGTAACCACCTTTAGAAATGTCAGCCACTTGTTGTGAATTTCTTTCTTGCTTATCGGTGTTCTGACGGGTAAAGGTTAAACAACTGGGACCGTCCTTGCGTTCGATAGCCGATTTCCATGAAACAACAGATTCGGTAGCATCACAAGGCCTCCACACATTCATGTTGGGTATTAAGCGCAAAGTTGAAGTTTGCTCCACGGGTTGATGGGTCGGGCCATCTTCACCTACACCAATTGAATCATGGGTGTAAACAAATAAACCACGAATCTTCATTAAAGCAGCCATGCGTAGGGCATTCCTGGCATATTCTGAAAACATCAAGAAAGTCGCGCCATATGGCATTAAGCCACCGTGCAACATCATGCCATTCATCATTGCAGTCATGCCAAACTCACGCACTCCGTAGGATAAATAATTCCCACTAAAATCTAATTTGCCTGAATCATTGACCGCTTTTGAACCTGACCAAAATGTATTATTAGAGGGGGTTAAATCAGCAGACCCGCCAAATAACCCAGGAACCAAAGGCCCCAATGCTTCTAGAGCATATTTAGACGCTTTACGGGTTGGCATGCTTTCTGTTTCTGCTTGTGCTTTTTCAACTGCTTGTGTTGCCAGTGCTTCAAAATCAGCAGGAAGTTCGTTGTTCATGCGAGCGCTATATTCTGCAGCTTCTTCAGGGAATTTTGTAGTGTATTCAGAGAATTTCTTATTCCACTTGGCTTCTTGTTTTGCGCCTTTGTCTGCAGCATTCCAGCCATCGTACACTTCTTGAGGGATTTCAAATGCTGGAGAAGTCCAACCAAGGGCTTTGCGAGTAGCTTCTATTTCTTCAGTTCCAAGTGGGGCGCCATGACATTCATGTGAGCCAGCTTTGTTTGGAGCACCTTTTCCTATGATGGTTTTGGCAATAATCATAGAGGGCTTGTCTTTGACTTTTTTTGCTTTTTTAATGGCTTTTTTGATGGCCTTAGGATCATGGCCGTCAATTTTTTGTACATGCCAGCCATAAGCTTTAAAACGTTTACCTGTTTTGTCAGTAAACCAGCCATCAACTTCTCCATCAATGGAAATATTGTTGTCATCATAAAGTGCAATAAGTTTGCCCAGTTTTAATGTGCCAGCAAATGAACACGCTTCATGTGAGATGCCTTCCATTAAACAACCATCGCCTAGAAATACATAAGTATGGTGGTTGACTATTTTTAATCCGTCCTTGTTAAATTCATTCGCCAATAGTTTCTCGGCCAGTGCCATACCAACGGCATTGGTGATGCCTTGACCCAATGGCCCTGTGGTGGTTTCTATGCCAGCGGTATAGCCATATTCAGGATGGCCAGGTGTTTTTGAATGTAGTTGTCTAAAATTTTTGATGTCGTCCATTGACAAATCATATCCCGTTAAATGCAACAAAGAATACATCAACATCGAACCATGGCCATTGGACAGTACAAATCTGTCGCGGTTGAACCATTTTGGGTTTTTAGGGTTGTGGTGCATGAAGTCGTTATACAAAACTTCAGCCATATCGGCCATGCCCATGGGTGCGCCAGGGTGACCAGAATTTGATTTTTGAATGGCATCCATAGACAAAACACGGATAGCATTGGCAAGAGTTGCTCTTTTAGTCATATCAGTAAGCTCAATTGTAATATAGAGCACATATTATAGCAGAACAGCGATAAATAAAAGTCACGATAATTTATATAAAGTATAAAATAAATTTATGCATGTTCTTTCATCTCTATATCTTGATAAAAGAATGTAAAATTATAATAAAAACATTGCATTTATGATTTTTTCTGATAAATTACCCTCATAGGTTTTAATAACAACAAAAAATGATGTTTTAAGAATCTATACTTTATAACGATGAGGTGAGAGACAGGCTCGATGACCCTCAGGCAAGTTCGACAAATAATTCTTTTTGCGATAGTGCCAAATCCTGACCAATACTGGTGAATATAAAGAGAGCATTATGAAACAAACACTCAACACATTTCAATTATCACATAATAGCCATTTTATTGGCTCGCATTCTATTATGCCTATGCGAATGCTATTTTTGGCTTGCTAATTCAAATTATTTAAACCTTTACTTAATTCGATTTTCAGGCCATTGCAAATATAAGCATAAGCAATGGACACATTTATTCTTATATTTAGCAATAGTCTGATTTTCCCCAAGAAAAATTGGAAAACAGATGTTACAAACTTTAAAAACAAACAATACTCAACAGCCCTCGGTACTGCAATTTGATCAGGGTTCAACTCTTCATAATACTGGCCTATTCCAGTTAGAAGAAGCCATTGAATTAGAATGTGGAGATGTATTATCACAGCTAAAAATCAGTTATAGTACTTACGGAAAGCTCAATGCCGATAAGTCAAACGTCATTTGGGTTTGTCATGCATTAACAGCAGATGCCAATCCCAAAGATTGGTGGCAAGGACTGGTAGGAAAAGAGGATTTTTATAATCCTGATGAGTATTTTATTGTCTGTGCCAATGTGATTGGCTCTGCTTATGGTTCAACTTCACCGTTGGTTTGTGACTTGGATAAAAGGTATGATCAATTTCCCACAATCAGCATCAGAGACAATGTAAGAGCCTTTGTTGAGTTAAGAAAACACTTGAAAATAGACAGTATTCATACGCTAATCGGTGGTTCTATGGGTGGTCATCAAGCTGTAGAATGGGCAATATTAGAGCCCAGTGTGGTTAAACATTTAATTTTGCTGGCAACTTCAGCTGTCATGTCAGCCTGGTCGACTGCTTTCAATCAATCTCAACGGTTGGCAATACAGGCCGATGAAAGTTTTGGTAAAAAATATCCTGAAGCAGGTAAATCAGGTCTCAAAGCAGCGCGCAGTATCGCTTTGTTGAGTTATAGAAACAATCAAGCCTACAACCAAACACAAGTCGATACCTTTGATTTTAATCGCACCACAAAGGCCGTGAGTTATCAAAATTACCAAGGCGATAAATTAGTGAGCCGTTTTAATGCCTATAGTTATTTCGCCCTAACAAAAACCATGGACTCACATGATGTCGGTCGCAGTCGAGGAGGAATAGAGCAAGCATTGAGTGCGATAAATGCAAAAACATTGGTCATTGCCATCGATTCAGATATTTTATTTCCAGTTGAGGATTCAAAAATATTAGCAAAACATATACCCAATGCCAAATTACAAGTTATTGGCTCTGACTTCGGCCATGATGGGTTTTTAATTGAAACCACCAAGATAAGCCAATGCCTTGCAAACTTTTATACACAAAAAAATAATTTACAGGAAAACAAAGGAACAATTGGCATGGTTGGTTTGGGCTGTGTGGGTCAAGGTGTGTTTCAATTGTTAGAAAATTCAAAAAATAAAATAAAAACCATTGCGGTCAAGCATGAATTTAAAGCCAGAAGTTATGCCTGTGATTTATTGACAACTCAGTTATATAATGTACTGAATGATTCGCAGATTAAGACAATAGTAGAGGCCATTGACGACGATAAAAAAGCATTTGATATTGCAAAATCAGCAATACGACAGGGAAAAAACCTAATCAGTGCCAACAAAAAAATGATTGCTGAGAATTTATCTGAAATAATAAGATGGAATAAAAATCACGAGTCATCATTCTTATATGAAGCGGCTGTTGCAGGAAGTATTCCTATTTTAAGGAGCTTAGATAACTATTTTGAACAAGAGAATAACCAAAAAATCACCGGAATACTGAATGGATCAAGCAACTATATTCTGACTCAATTGTTTCAATCTAACTGTACTTACCAGCAAGCTTTAGAACAAGCACAGGCTAAGGGCTATGCAGAAAGTAATCCAATTTCAGATGTGGGTGGATTTGATGCCAAATACAAAGCTGTCATTTTGGCGGCACATGCTTTTGGGTTTTTGATACACCCTGATTTAGTCAACAATTATGGTATTCAAAATATCTCAGACCAAGACATAGAGTTTGCCAAAGCCCATGATTTAATTATCAAACAAGTAGTCACCATTGAAAAGAACTCTCAGGATAAAATATCGGTCACGATATTGCCTGAATTCATTGATATGTGTGAAGAACTAACCAAAACCGACAATGAAAACAACACCATAATTGTGCACAACAATGATACTGATTTTCTATTTAAAGGGGCTGGTGCAGGCTCTATTGCGACTGCAACAGCCATCACTGCTGATTTAAATGCGATAAATAGAAATTACAGTTACCATTATGACATTAATCCACAATTGGCTTTGGATACAGGATTTGCGATAAAACTGTATATCAATAAACAACATTTAACTCAAAAACCTCAAGGAAAAATTCTTGATGAAACAAATGATTACCTTATTATCGAAACCTGTTATGATGAATTGAATCGAATCAATACCCAAAAAAACTTTATAGCTAAAATTAATTAAAAAAATTATGAAAAACAAAAACTTTGAAACCCAAGCCATCAGAACACAGATTGAACGCAGTCAATTTTTGGAACATTCCAGTCCTCTGTACCTTAGCTCTAGTTTTGTCTTTGAAGATTCAGAAGACATGCGTGCATCTTTTGCAGAAGAAAAGGAAAAGAATATCTATAGCCGATTTTCCAACCCCAATACCTCTGAATTTGTAGAAAAAATCTGCCAGATGGAAGGAGCAGAGTCTGGTTATGCGTTTGCCACAGGAATGGCCGCGATTTATTCGACATTTGCTGCATTGTTGAACAGTGGTGATCACATAGTTTCGTGCAGAAGTGTCTTTGGATCGACCCATACTTTACTCACCAAATATTTTCCCAAATGGGATATTCAGCACAGTTATTTTGATGTCAATGACATTGATAAAGTGGAAAGTTTAATCAAAGAAAATACCAAGATACTTTATGCCGAATCTCCGACCAATCCAGCTGTAGATATTTTAGACTTAGAAAAATTGGGCCAAATCGCCAAGAAGCACAATTTAATTTTGATTATTGATAACTGTTTTGCAACACCCTATCTACAAAACCCCATAGACTTTGGTGCGGATATTGTAATTCATTCGGCCACAAAATTGATTGATGGTCAAGGAAGGGTGCTTGGAGGTGTGGCAGTTGGTCGAGCTGATTTAATAGAAGAAATCTATCTGTTCTCACGCAACACGGGACCGAGTTTATCGCCTTTTAATGCTTGGGTATTATCCAAAAGTTTGGAAACTTTGCCTGTGCGTTTGGACAGACACTGTGAAAATGCCCTGAAAGTAGCAGAGTTTCTTGAAGCGCATGAACAAGTCAACTGGGTTAAATACCCTTTTTTGAAATCTCATCCACAGTATGATGTAGCCAAAAAACAGATGAAACAAGGTGGAAATATCGTGGCCTTTGAAGTCAAAGGCGGAATCGAAGCAGGTCGAAAATTCATCGATGCAATAAAATTATGTTCGTTATCTGCAAATCTTGGCGATACCCGCAGCATTATCACCCATCCCGCTTCGACTACCCATTCTAAATTATCTGAAAGCGATAGATTACAAGCCAGTATTACCGATGGTTTAGTGAGAGTTTCGGTTGGTTTGGAACATATTGATGATGTGATTGCAGATTTGGAGCAAGCACTTGGTAGTTAAATTTTTAACCACAGAGTGCAAAGCAGAGTTTGTGAAATAACTTTCGGAATCGCGAATTCAGTCGCGCTAAGTCCAGTAAAATGGCGGGGCTCAAGCCCTGGTTCTGTAGAAATCTCTTGCTTTTACCTCTGTGAACTCTGTGGTTAAGCTTTTTTAAGAAAGATTTAAGGTCAAAAAATACCCTGCCGTTACCAACCATACAAACAAAAACAAGGCCAATAACACAGGTCTTAAACCCGCTTGTTTAAATTTGGCTATATGGGTTTCCATGCCCAATGCAGTCATTGCCATAGTCAGTAAGAAGGTATCAACGTGATTAATTTGATTGACCAAAGTGACAGGTAAAAGGTGTAAGGAGTGAAAACCTGCTACCGCTATAAATAGGATGGCAAACCATGGGATGACCAGTTTTTTTGCTCCTTTTGAGGAGTGATTGCCTAATTTGCTTAAAAATAGTCCTAAAATCAATAACATGGGTGCAATCATCATGACTCTGATCATTTTTACAATAATCGCAGTGTCACTAGAAATGGCATCAACGGCCCCACCTGCAGCAACAACTTGAGCCACTTCGTGTACACTTGAGCCGACATATAAGCCAAACTGAGTTACATCCATGTCCAACAATCCCGCTTCATACATGATCGGATACAAAAACATGGAAATGGTGCCAAATAAGACAACAGTTCCTACTGCTATGGCTGTTTTGTGCGGTTCTGACTTTAAGACTTCTTCGGTTGCCAGTACCGCTGCAGCCCCACAAACAGCACTGCCTGAAGCTACCAAAATTGCGGTATCTCGATCAAGTTTCAATAATTTTATTCCAATAACAATGCCTAAAATCATAGTAGTGGACAACATAATTGTTGAAATCAAAAGGCCTTCAATACCAACAGAAGCAATCTGTTGAAAGGTAATGCGGAATCCATAAAAAACAATGGCAATGCGCAATAAAGTTTTGGCGGAAAATAAGATTCCAGGCAACCAGGCTGTTGGAATTTTATTGCGGACGGTATTGGCAAAAATTATGCCCAAAACAATGCCAATAACCAGTGGGCTGATTGCCAAAGATCTAACCTGAGGGATTTGAGCAATAACAGTTGCGATGGTAGCAAATAGTGCAACTGTAAGAATGCCGTAGATTTTATTGCTTGTAAATATGTTCATTGGTTCGGGTACCGTCCGTCATTCTCGAGAAGGTGTGAATCCAGTTTTTTTATTAGATTCCCGCCTTCGCGGGAATGACGAAAAATTTGTGAGTATCTCAAAGCTTGGGAATGACAATGAAGTGCATCAACCACCATGCAAAACACGTACTCTTAATGTACCGTCAATTGATTTTAACTCATTTTTCAACTCATCTACTTCAGTACAATCCACGTCCATTATCACATAACCAATTTCACCTTCGGTTTGTAAATGTAACGCAGTAATATTCATACCATGTTTACTAAAGACGTGATTGACTTTCTCTAGCATACCCGGTTTGTTTTGATGAATATGCATAACTCGGGTTTGCTTTTCGCCAATTTCTGGTAATGAGACCTGTGGAAAATTAACTGCTGATGAAGTGCTGCCGTTATTAGAATACTTGATTAATTTTTGACTAACCTCTTTGGCAATGTTGACTTGTGCTTCCAATGTACTGCCACCAATATGTGGTGTGATAATAACTTGGTCGAATTTAATCAGCTCTGATATAAAAGGGTCTTTGTTGCTGCTGGGTTCTTCAGGGAATACATCGAGAGCAGCGCCTTTGATATGTTCATTGTCCAATTGTTCGATTAAGTCTTCGATATTAACCACGTCACCTCGTGCTGCATTGATCAGCAAGCTTCCTGGCTTCATCTGTTGTAATTGTGCTTTACCAATCATGTTTTTGGTTTGGGGAGTTGACGGTACATGTAAACTTAATACATCGACTTTAGCCAATAACTCATTCAAAGTCTCCATGTGTTTGGCATTGCCCATCGGTAATTTGTTTTCAATGTCATAGAAGTATACTTTCATGCCCAATGATTCAGCGATAACACTCAGTTGTGATCCAATATGACCAAATCCAACAATACCCAATTTTTTACCACGAATCTCAAATGAACCATCAGCTGATTTGATCCATTGTCCGCGATGTGCAGCAGCATTCTTCTGTGGGATTCCACGCATAAGAAATATAATTTCAGCCAATACCAACTCAGCGACTGATCGTGTGTTTGAAAAAGGGGCGTTAAAGACAGGAATGCCGTGATTTCGGGCTTCCGTTAAATTAACTTGGTTGGTTCCAATGCAGAAAGTACCAATCGCCATGAGTTTTTTACATGACTTTATGATGTCTTGGTTAACGTGCGTACGAGAACGAATACCAAGAATATGTGCATCAGACAACAACTCTTTTAGCGCAACAGAATCTGGAGTGCCTTTAAAGTAATGTATGTTGTTGTAACCGTCTTTTCGAAAGGCTTCTTCTGCTAAAGGGTGAACACCCTCTAATAAAACCACCTTTATTTTCTCTTTACTTAATGACAGCTTGCTCATAATCCTATGTTATCCTATATAATTGGCAACTTTAAAAAGACATATTGTAAACCGCTGATGGATAAACTTGAAATAATTAATCAATTTAAATTAGAAATTGCTAATATAAGCTATTCTACAGATGCCGATGACCTACAGGTCTATGGACAGGATTGGACACGGTTCAATCAAGTTAATGCTGCCGCAGTGCTGTTTCCCAAATCGGTTGAAGAAGTTCAGGCCATTGTCAAATTGGCGAATAAATTGAATTTTAAAATCGTTCCATCCGGTGGTAGAACGGGCTACAGTGGTGGCGCTGTGGCATGCAAAGGAGAGTTTGTTTTGTCATTGAAAAAAATGCGAAGTATCTTAGAATTCAATGCCGATGATTCGCAGGTAACAGTACAAGCCGGTGTGATTACTGAACAGTTACACAACTTTGCCGAAGAAAAAGGCTTGTTTTATCCCGTTGATTTTGCCTCCAGTGGCTCCAGCCAAATCGGCGGTAATATTGCCACCAATGCAGGTGGAATACGGGTTTTGCGTTATGGCATGACACGCGATTATGTGGCGGGCTTGAAAGTGGTCACGGCAACTGGCGAAATTTTAGAGTTAAATCAAGGCTTAATCAAAAATGCAACGGGTTATGATTTGCGTCATTTAATGATTGGTTCTGAAGGAACACTCGGTATTATTGTTGAAGCCACCATGCAATTGATCAAACCGCCAACGGAACAATCGGTGATGTTGTTAGCATTGGACTCTTTGGATTCTGTAATGCGGGTATTTTCTCTGGCCAAGAAAGAATTAACCCTATCGGCCTATGAATTCTTTACTGATATTGCCCTAAAACATGTCTGTGGACACCGCAATTTAGATAATCCTTTTGAGGATTCGGCCCCTTGCTATGTATTGTGTGAATTTGACGAAGACGAAGACGCCGTGATGCAAGTATTTGAACAAGGCATGGAAAATGGCGATATTCTAGATGGCTTGATTTCACAATCGCGTGAACAAGCCAAGCAATTTTGGCAATACCGCGAAGGTATTAGTGAATCCATAGCCCATTTTTCACCCTATAAAAATGACATTGCCGTAAAAGTATCACTGGTTCCAGAATTTATGAATCAATTGGATGCTTTGGTTAAAGAACACTATCCACAGTTCGAACTGGTCTGGTTCGGTCATATCGGCGATGGCAATCTACACCTGAATATCATCAAGCCTGAAGACATGAGTATCGCTGATTTTCAAACCGAATGTGAAAACGTCAATAAACATGTCTATGGTTTAATCCAACAAATGCACGGCAGTATTTCCGCTGAACATGGCGTTGGATTGATTAAAAAACCTTATTTGGGGTATTCAAGAAGCCAATTTGAAATTGAATTGTTAAAAGGCATCAAAAAAGTCTTTGATCCTAATAATATTTTAAATCCAGGGAAGTTGGTTTAAACTGTGTTATAGTTATTACTCCACTTAATCCATGCGAGGTAAAATATGAAATGGTTGTTTGCGATTCTATTTGTCTTTCTGTTTGGTTTATCTAAAGCTGGGAATAATCCAAATTTTTTCATATTACCTGAAAATCCCTTTCAAGACCAAAGTATTACCATAGGTATATGGTTAGGGTATTCTACATGTGATGCCTTAATTGTAGAAGGAAATGGTATTTTAAAGAAAAACTTCATAGTGGAAGGAAATACCATAAAGCTTTTGGTGTATTCTGAAAATTTATCATTCTGTCCGCCAATAGTACCGATTCCTACAATACAGTATTCTTTTGGAAGCTTGGGCTTTCCTGCAGGAGATTATACACTTGAATTATATATTCTTAACGAAGGGACCCCTTTTCCATTGCCTTCGAATTTCGTTTTGAACCTCGTAGACTCTTTACAGTTCCAAATTTTGGCGCCTATTATTATCCCTTCAACTACAAAGTTAAGTTTGTTAATAAGTGTTTTTTTGTTATTGATTGTTGGATATAAAAAAATTCAGCATCATGCGCCTATGGGAGAAAAAGTTAATTAAACCTAAACAACCGAATTAAGCCAATCGCCAACACCATAGGAATCACAAATACCAAAAATTCAATGGGATTGATATACGCCACACCAATCACAGGAGCAGGGCAGTAGCCTGAAATTCCCCAGCCGATGCCGAACAATGCTGCACCAATAATCAAAGGTTTATCTATGGTTCTTCTTTCGTGCAAATGGTATTCTTTAGCAAAAGCTGGTTTTTTGATTTTAAAGACAAGTTTGTAGCCTAACAAGGTCGTTAATAAAGCAGAGGCGAATACCCACAATAACATTGGGTTGAAATCACCGAATAGATCAAAGAAATCTAAAACAACTTGTGGATCGGTCATTTTTGAAAAGCTTAAACCTAACCCGAATAAAACGCCAAACAACAATCCAAATAAATTCTTTTTCATGGCGCTATCCCCCAAAGGGTATGAAACACATAACGGGTGATTAATGCCAATGCAAAGAAGACAAGGGTCGCAATCAATGAGCGTTTAGAAAAGCGACTCAATCCACAAATGCCATGACCACTTGTACAGCCATTGCCTAAAGCAACGCCCAATCCAACCAATACACCCGAAAATGCCAATAATCCCAATGGAAATCCTTGGCGTTCTGCAATGTGCCCTGGGTTAAAGTAATGAAACAGGCTGGTGGTTGCCAGCAAGCCAATTAAAAACAGGATGCGCCAACTTTTTTCATTCGACCAAAAAGCGGCTTGAAGAATTCCACTCACACCGGCTATTCTTCCCAAAGTATACATCAGCCCAATAGCACTGATACCGATTAATGAGCCACCAATGACCCCGAAATATACATCGTTTATATTCATCTTTTTCCTCGAATCACGAATGTCGTGATTGTAATAGTATTAAAAAAGTAATGAGAGCTTCGCATGGTTGTGCATAGCTCACTTATAATAACGAAGTGAAGATAAGTTGATTAGGACAGTGTAAAAGATTAATAATGTGTTAATAACTTTGTACAATATCTGATTTGATTTATATTCACCTAAATTATTCATTTAAGTTCAGGAATTGGCACTACTAAAACTTGAAAAGTGTTTAGCTTGCCTGAGGGTCATCGAGCCTGTCTCTTGCCTCATCTTTATAAAGTTGCAGTTGTGAAAAAAGCTCAACCACAAGTTCATGATACTGTATTAGAGGGCAATGGCAAGCTTATATTGCAAATAATTTTACTCTGTGTTATTTTTCAGTTCTTATTGAAAATTTTAACTGCAGAAAAGCCCATGATGAACTTTACCTTTTATAACCCTACACGTATTCACTTCGGCGAAGGCCAAATCGCTAAAATTTCCAAAGAAATTCCAAAAGATGCCAAAGTATTAATGATTTACGGAGGAGGTTCAATTAAATCCAATGGCATTTATGAGCAGGTTAAAGAGGCATTGAGTCATCATGAATGGTCTGAGTTCTCTGGCATTGAACCCAATCCAAAATACAACACAGCAATGCAAGCCATAGAAATTATCAAAGAGAAAAACATCGACTATCTCTTGGCTGTGGGTGGTGGTTCGGTTATTGATGCGGTTAAGTTTATTGCTGCAGCTGCTTTGTTTAAGGGCGATGATCCTTGGGACATGTTGGCCAAGCAAACCAAGGTGGAACAAGCCATTGATTTTGGTGTGGTATTAACCTTGCCAGCTACTGGTTCAGAAAGCAATTCAGGCAGTGTAATGACTCGAGATGGCAATAAATTATTTTTTGGTTCGCCATTGGTCTATCCTACATTTGCCATCCTTGATCCTTCGGTTACATTGTCCTTGTCAGATAGACAAATCAGCAATGGTGTGATTGATGCCTTTGTACATACGGTTGAACAGTATTTAACCTATCCTGTCAATGCCAAAATCCAAGACCGATTTGCAGAAGGCATTTTACAAACCTTAGTTGAAGATGGCCCATTGGCATTGGATGATGATACAAAGGACAATATAGAAGTAAGGGCAAACCTCATGTGGTCGGCAACCATGGCATTAAACGGCTTGATTGGACTTGGTGTTCCCCAAGATTGGGCAACCCACATGATTGGCCATGAGCTCACTGCTTTACACGGCATTGACCATGCCCGAACACTCTCGATTGTTTATCCAGCAGTATTAAAGATGTGTAAAACTGCCAAGCGCGAAAAATTGATTCAATACGGCAAGCGTGTGTGGAATTTAACCAATCAAGATGAACAAGAATTAATCAACCAAGCGATTGCCAAAACAGAAGAATATTTCCGAACCATGCAAGTCCCAACCCGTTTATCCGATGTGGATTTAACCAACAGTGATATTGATCCTGTTTTGTCCAAGTTAAAGCAACACCGCATGGTTATGCTGGGTGAACACCAAGACATAGATTTGGATAAAAGTAGAGAGATTTTAACAATGGCTTTGTGAGTAATGATTGCGCTAAAACACCTGTGTCGAGTTATGTGGTTTAATCATGAATATTAATTCCATAAAAAATTGAGGTTTTATTCTAACTGAATTTTAATATTATTAAGCACTGTTTTTTTTGGTGTTAATTGTAATCTCGAAAACCGTACTTGTAGCGATATGTTAGTAGATTACAAAAATCAGTAATTAATTTCTGAAAATATAGATGCATTAAATGGGCCATTAAAGCCAGGAAATACGCTACTTAAATCATTTGCACTCAATCTATTGATAAGAACATCGCTAAGAACAGTTCGGTAATCAGTTGTAATGGCCAAGTCGCCATCAGAAAGCTGGTTATTGGCCAGTCCTGGCCAGTCTGTAATCACTTGACCACCATTAACGCCCCCACCCATTAAAAACATACTACCTCCATGACCATGGTCGGTTCCTTGAGAGGCATTTTCTTGAACCCTGCGGCCAAATTCGGTCATTGTTACTACACTGACGTTTGCCATAGTATCGCCTAAATCGGTATAAAAAGCAGCAAGAGAATTCGCAAAATCTGCCGAAATTGCTGTCATTGCTTGGACTTCTTGATCGTGATGGTCCCAACCATGAATATCAACACACGCGACTTCAAGTCCAATACCGGCTTTAATTAATTGTGCCAGTTGTTGCATGTCAGATCCAAAAGAAGTATTGGGATATTCTGCCCCATTTTCTATAGGTATTGAGGCAGGATCGGAAATATCTAACTCCTCAACTGCGGCAATTACTCCAGAACTGACATTGTCGATTGCTAAGTTTTGATTAAATAAACTTTGTATTGCTTGCTGCACAACATCTTCTTGCCCTTCTTTAGTAACCAAGGAAAAACTTTCAATTGAATTCATGCCTATGGCCGGAGCAATCCCTTTTAGGGCCAATTGAACTTGGCCAAATCCCACTGCTTGGAAGGTTGATGCCTGTTCAGACAAGGTCTCTAAATACCTATTTAACCACCCATCAACTGTCGAATTTATCCCTGGAGTGCCCAATTCCATATAGTCTTGTGCAGTAAAATGTGAACGAGATGAATCAGGTGACCCAACGGCATGCACCATGGCTAGATCTCCATTATTGAAAATTGGCATTAAGGCAGACATATTTGGATTTAAGCCAAAAAAACCATCTAAATCAAGGGCTCCATTTTCCTGTCCTGGTTTAGGTACAGCAATGGTTGGCCGTTTATTGTAATAGTCATCATCGGCATAAGGCACAACCATGTTAAGACCATCAGCAGCTCCACGCTGGTAAACACAGACCAACACGTCCTTGTTGTTTGTACCATGACTATTACCAAATACCAACTGAGGTTTAATAAGCGGGAGTGTTGCCAATCCTGATGCTATAAGAAATTCTCTGCGTTTCATGTGTTGTCTCCCATTTAGCGTTGTTGAAAGTACCGCGATGCAAGTAATGCGGCTAAAACTGCCCGTGCACTTGCTAAAGCCTGATCAAGTGGCAATCTCGCTGTTGTTGCTTTTCCATTTGCAGCAAATTCAATTAATGTTTTGCGGTCTTCGATGTCGATTGGCCGATGTAAAACCTGATTTATCATTTGGTCTGTTATTTCAGCCGCAGTTCTTGCTTCATCTAACATCTTTAATACAGGTACTTGTAAAAAATCTGCAGCTACTAGCGTCTCATTAGAACCGTTATCATTGCCAATTGTGCGAATCAGGGGAATATCACCATAGCCAATAGCAAAGCCTAAATTCCAACGATCTAACAATGCATTGCTATTTAGCCAAGTATCAGAAACATCGCTGAAACCCGTTGGAGCATGATAGGTAAAGGGTACTTGATTAAGCTTATCAATATTATAATAGAGCAACTCAAAAATGTTACTCGCATTAACAGGCTGTAAAGTTCTGACCAGTGATGTTAAAAATTCTACAGGGCGTTTAAACTTTAAATCTTGGGACTCTGCAAATTCTTGTGAGCTGAACAAAGCCCTTAGCATGTCTTTAATGTTTCCGCCTGTTGATTGATAGGTTGCTGCCACTTGGTCAATGATGGATTGAGAGGGGTTGTCACGAATAAATCGACGGCACAATTTGAAAGCTATAAAGTTAGCTGTAGATTGATGATTGGCTAAGATATCTAACACCATTTCACCATCTTCGATGCCTCCTCCAGCAGGGATTGTCTGACCCAAAACTACTTTACTCTCACTATCGTGTAATTCAGGAACGAAAATAAAAACATCCTCAGTTTCATCTGTGATACTCCAACCAGTAAAACACCGTGCAACCTCCTTTACGTCATCCTCTGTATATCCCCCTCCAACTCCTAAAGTGTGCAGCTCCATTAATTCACGTGCATAATTCTCATTTGGTCCATTGACTGTATTGGAATATCCATCTAGATAGTAGAGCATTGCTGGTGATTTTGCATTTGCAAACAACAAATCTTTAAAAGTTTCTAATGCATTTGGGCGTATATTGTCTCTGTCATCAACGGTTTTTAAATACAGTACAGCACCATCAAATACGTTAACATTAAAGTGGTTACTCCAAAATTCAACCATAAGCTCATGTAATTGCCGTGCAGAAAATGAAGCCCTTAATAAAGATGCAGCAATGATTTCGAAGCCTGGGAAGAAGTCATCATTTTCTCGTGATTCTGTAAAAATTTCCTGATAACTCATTTGTAATGAAGGCAGAATTTCGTTAAGAAAGCCTTCTAACACAGAGGTATCTATGGAAAAAGCATCTAATTGGAACTCTAAATAATTATCGAAGCCCAAATCATTGGCTAGGTCTATATCAGCTTGAGTGAAACCATAGCTAATTCGATGCAATAGATGAATGATTGCATCTGCTTGTTGGTCTTGCGACTTGTTTTGGTATATGTTCTTACTGTTGAAGCTTGAATTATTCAATCCTGCAGTAAGATTGCTATTTGACAATAATCGCGATACGTCTTGTATCTGTTGAAGTTGTTTTTTATTCATCATTATTCATACTCCAGTTATTGACATAACTCGGATAAATACAATCTAGACAATGGAAAATTGCCAGAATGACCTTCCACGCTGGCATTAAACCACGCATGCGCATTGTTACAATCAGAAAATTCAATGGTTAATTCTCCCCATATAGGCAGTTCTACTTCCTGAGAATCATTGATTTTCCCACCCTGTGGTTCTCGAACAATTAAGGTAACTTGATTGCCATTGGGAACACCTTGAGCAATGAACCACTGTTGAGACTTGCCATCTTTTCTGTACGCAAACCAATAGGCCACCAATTGATTGTTACTCGGGACATATTCAAATAAAATACCTTGCCCTGAGGTTACTGGGTTATAAAACCCTGCATTTATTCGCTCATCTATGATAAAACTTGAAGGTGCTTGCTTTATTAGGACGGCACCTGTCATATTTTCATCTACGGAGCTGCTGTATTTAATTTCACCACCAGTGCCAGAAAAAGTTTGAAGATATTCTGAGTCAGGAGTTAAGACAGGTGATGTTATGTTTATGTTTTGATTGTTATCTTCTGATGTTAAAGTATGTGATCCTTTAATGACAGTCCATTTAACAGTATCTCCTGGCTGGATTGCCACTACCTCTGGATCAAATCTATTGGCATGAATAGCCACTTCAAAAGTTGCTGCAATCAACAGTTGTGAAAGTAACAAAGAAGCAAGTATAACAGAAATTTTCATGTTATGTCTCACTGCAGTTTATCGGTTGAGAAATTCGAACCAGATTAATACTTCCCGAAACCACACCATTAAAAACAAACTTGGCTGAAGTACAGCTAATAAATTCTATAGAGCCTGTTCCCCAATTATTTTGTTGTGGGATTGGTGGTCTTGAATTTAAAACACCACCAGTGAATTTACTTATTTCTAAATTTATTGGGTTTGAGTCAAGTGTTCCTTGTGCCGTCATCCATTGTTGTGTGCCTCCTTGTTCATCATATGTAAACCATGTGATAAATATTAGATTGTTATTGGGGATAACATGCATCACGAATCCCTGACCTGACTGATCGGGATCATACCAAGCTCCATTCAACCCAGTATGTAGTTCAACAGCGTGCACAGTTTGTGCGAACAATATCATTGTAATAAAAGTAATTGTTTTCATATAATGCCCCAAGAATCAACATATTATGATTCAATTATAACATGAATTCCTTGCAAGTTTAAGAAACAGGTTGTTGATGTGTGAGCCTACTGTTATTTTTTTAAGTTTTAAATGATAGATAGTTCGTTCGTGCCAATTAAATTTTGCTCTTAGGAATTGGTAGAGTGTTGTACTTTTAAGCACTGCTTTTTCTCGGGGTATTACATACATACTCGATAAAAAAATTAGTTTGACTTAATTATGCAGTGAAAATTTCAAACTGGTTAATCAATTGTATTGACCGCTTTTCTTCCTATGTTCTGATCCAAAAATTTCAATATTTTACTGTACACTTTTTTGCGATTTTCTTCGTCATAATAACCATGAGCTTCATCATTCAGTTTTAGCCATTGGTAATTTTTACCAACCTTGTCAAAGGCTTTCATTAAAGATTTAGCTTGAGCAATTGGAGCACGACCATCTTTAGCGCCATGAATTAATAAAACTTCTGCTTTGATTTTATCTGCATAATAAACAGGAGAGCGTTTTTTCTGAACTTTTATGTCATCACCTAAAACTTTACTTAAGTAGTTTAAGCCTCTTTCATCTTGAGGGATATCTCCTTTTTTAAACATCATGGGTAAATTGTAAACACCCATTGAGCCAATGACGCATTTATAGAGTTCAGGTTCTCTAACGGCTCCAGTTAATGCTGCATAACCGCCATAACTAGACCCGTAGATGCATATCCTTTCAGAATCGACAATTCCCTTGTTTATCATGTCTAAAGTGCCATCAGTTATATCATCCTGCATAGAAGTACCCCAATTGCCATGGCCTAGTTCTTCAAAAGAAGTTCCAAAACCACCAGACCCTCTGAAATTAATTTGCAATATAGCATATCCTTTATTGGCCAACAACTGCACTTCCCAGTCATAACCCCAAAAATCTCGGATACCATGTGGTCCACCGTGGGGTAACACTATCATTGGAAGTTTCTCATCGGATTGATTGATAGGTTTGGTTAAATACCCGTTAATATTCATACCATCACGTGCTATGAAACTAATGCTTTGAGTTTTAGCGAGCAGCTTTGAATCTAATTGAGGATGTCTTTTAAATAGATGCCTTGCTTTAAAGCTTTTGGTGTCAAATAAATAGTAATTACCAGGGTTAATGTCAGAGTAGACGTAAACAATAGCGATGTTTTTATCTTTTGAAGTGCTTGTAATAATGACATCATTGCCTTTAAATGCCTTAAGTAGTTTTTTATGTAGCACAGCTTTGAAATTGTTTTCATCTAAATAATAGTAGCTGGGAAAATCAAGGTCAGTACCTACAGCTACAATACTCTTTTCTGTAAAATCATGTATGAGTAGCGATACATCTACTTTTTTATCGTGGAATATATTTTTTATATTTTTAGTTTTAATGGTGTATAAAAATAATGCTCGTGTGCCCTTACTAACATTTGCCAACAAGTATATACTTTTATTGTCTTTAGAAAAACTGAGTGGTGTAATGTTTTTACCTTCAAAATTTTCTAATAACAATTCACTCCACTTATCGTTTGCCGAATCTCTATAAAAAACAATACTATCACCATTTGTCTTTTCCCCACTAGCGATCCTCACCACACCAAAGTTGTCAACTATACCAGTAGAAAAAGGCAATGGAAGAGTGCCTATTTTGTGTTTCTTTCCTGAGTAGACATTAAGAGTGTATAGAATAGGCAGTGCTTTTTTATTTGAAACCCAATAATTTCCTTTAATCCTCCATGGGTAAAAAGCAAGAAGTATATTTTTCTTATCTCCTTTCATTAAATCTATAATTTCTTGATGTCCAAATTCTGCTTGATGAGTTTTAATGCGTTTGTCAGCTTGATTTTTACCTGATTTATAACCAAAAATAGTTTTGTGTTCAGAGCCATCAATATTAACTCCAATTAATTCGCCATTATCGAATTGGGTTTTATCCCAAGCGTAACTCTGGTTTACTGTATAGACAAGCCTTTTGTTATTAACCCAATGCACATCGCCAACCGATTTTCTATTGCCCTTTACACCAAATAGTCCTTTAGGTTTCATTGTCTTTCTATCTAATATTGCTAATAAATTTTCACCATCTTGTCGTATAACAACAGAAATATGTTTGCCATCAGGGGAAATTTTTACGTTACTTGAAGATGCTAAATTTGTAAAGTCTTCAATGGCAATTAGCCTAGAAGTGGCAAAGGTTATAGTCGGTATAAAGTTTACGATTAAGATTAACCCTAGGAATAAATTTTTCATGTTAATTGCGTTCTCAATCCTTTTGAAGTTTTCTATCAATATACATGAAAAATCTAATTTTACAAGGTACAACAAGTTTGGAGTGGGGAATATCTTTGTGGAAACAGAAATCTAATAATGGATAAGTTCTGGTTGTACTTGTAAATAAAAAAATCTAGGCTCTTAAATATTCATAATCTGTGCGTCTAGGACTACACTAATAAATGAAGCAAACGGTAAAGCTTTGGGTTATAATTACTAAAACAATTTATTAATAGTCAGGAGATACTGAGATGAAATATTTACTTTCCATATTTTTGCTTATCATTATGAGCAATACTGCTAGTTCCAATATTAAAACAGATTTATCAATCAATTATGATGACAGAGCTTCAAGCGAAGAAGAAAATAAATATTTTAATGAATTGTTAGAGCGTGCTGAAAATGATAACCCTTATGCGCAGAATCTTTTAGGAAATTATTATCAATCACCTGAATCGCCCAAACGAGATTTAGAGCAAGCTGCTTTTTGGTACAATAAATCAGCAGAAAATGGCAATTCAAATGCCGCAATGAGTCTTGGTCAGTTGTATAGTGCAGGCATCTTGGATGAAGAGAAAAAATGTGAAATGGCGGTGTATTGGTATGGAAAAGCCACAGAAAAATACGAAAATCCAATTGCTTGGGCAAATATAGCATGGCAACTGGTGACCTGTGATAATTCTGCCTTTCGTGATGCTAAAAAAGCATTTGAAATTATGCAGAACTATGGCGATTATACGGATAATGTCGCAGGAACTATAGATACAATGGCTGCTATTTATGCCGAACTGGGTAAATTTAAAAAAGCAATAATATTGCAAGAAACAGCAATCATACTGTTAGAAAAACACGGCAATGAAAAACGTATTAAATCACACAAATACCGTTTAGAGCTTTATAAAAAGAACAAAACATTTTCAGGATTTGCGCATGAAAACCCAGAAGATTTTATTGAATAAACTTGAGCAAAGGGTCAAAGAAAATAATCAGATGCCTCATTATTTAAAGAGTAGCAAAGGTTCAACAGAGTGCTGTTAATACATTTAGCATGTTGAACATGTTAGCAAGTTGCCAATGCCAATTATACATTAGAAGCCAGTGTTGAATAGACTTTATATTGCGTTAGAAATTCTCAAGGTCAATTTTCAAAAATAGGAGTTTTTCCCATAAATGGTTCTTTTTTAAGTATGGAGATTTATAGCGTCATTTAAAGTGAATAAAATGGTGCCGGGGCCAGGGACGAACTGAGGTTTCAATAGTATTCATAAGTAATCATAAATCACTTTATAAACAATAAGTTACAATAATTTATATTTCAATATAGTTCAAGAGAGTTCTTTACATTCCGTTATTTTAGATGGTACAATTAGTGGCATAAATTACAAAGAGCCCATTACATGAAGCTATCAGTTACAAAAATAAACAGCTTAAAGTCTAAAAAATCCATTACAAAGTACAGTGATGGTAAAGGACTGTTAATTCTTGTGCACCCCAATGGTTCAAAATACTGGCGTTTGAATTATCGCTTTCACTACAAACAAAAAACTTTAGCATTAGGTGTCTATCCATATGTTTCACTAGCTCAAGCAAGGGAAAGGGCGTTTAAAGCCAAATGTTTGATTGCTGATGGCATAGATCCAAGTACAATAAAAAAGCAAGAAAAAGCAAAGATAAAAGGCACTACCTCATTTAAAAAAATTGCTCAGGCTTGGTATGATAAGAAAAAAAACAAATGGTCTGAAGGTCACGCCAAAGATGTTTGGAAGTCACTTGAAAGAGATATCTTTGATTACATTGGTGATAATCCAATAGATAGCATTACATCAACAAAAGTTCTTAAAGTTTTGCAAAGAATTGAGAGTAGAGGTGCTTTAGAACAGCTAGGTAAGATAAAACAAAGATGCAGTAATATTTTCATATTCGCTAAAGCTCAAGAGTTAATTAATAGCAATCCGGTTGAGGGATTAGAAATACTTTTAAAGGAACACAAGTCAAAGAATTTTACACACATTACAGCTGAAGAGCTTCCAGAGTTAGTTAAAAGCATTGATTCACTTCAGGCTGATCCAACAACAAAGTCTGGATTAATCATTGCATTGCACACTTTTTTAAGAACTAGCGAAATCCGTTTCTTAACATGGGATTGTATCAATTTTGAAAATAGCATTTTGACAGTTCCAAAAGAACTGATGAAAATGAAACGAGAACATGTGGTACCAATGAGTAAAACAGTTTACAACGCATTGAAAGACTTACAGAAGATTACAGGTATACACAAATATGTTTTTGCATCAATCAAAAAGCCTGAGACACAACCTTTTTCTGAAAACGCCATGTTATATGCACTTTATAGACTTGGTTGGAAAGGCCGAACAAGCGTACATGGTTTTCGACATTTAGCAAGTACCACACTTCGAGAATTAGGGTTTCAAAGACACGTAGTTGAAAAACAATTAAGCCACGAAGTCAAAAATAAAGTAGAAGCCAGTTATAACAAAGCAGAGTATTTATCTGATAGAACAAAGATGATGCAGTTTTGGAGTGACTTTATTAAAAATTCAAATGGAAAAATTATTCCATTTAATAAACATTTAAAAAGCAATCAATAAATATGATAAAGAGAAAAAAATACACTATAGAAACTCCTTCTTGGTATGTTCAAGAAGAGTATGACTTAATGTACAAAAAACTTGATTTGCCAAATTTGTATTGGAATATTTCTGAAAGATTATCGTTGTTTGAAACACAAGGAATGAAAGAGCCTCCTATGTATGACTGTATATTGTTTGATGAATTTAGATATCATGAGGGCTCGATATTGGATTTTTTAGAAAGAAAAGAAGGCTTTCAATATTATAATTTTGCTGATGATGTAGATAAAGAGTTTAAAAGAATAACTGAGAAAAAAATTCTTGAAATGGATAAAGAAACTCAAGATGCTTTTTTTAGTGATAAGGTTAGATATCATTTATCAACTTTACATGATAAAAGCTTAGATCTTCCAGGATTACACCCCTTAGCCTATTGGGAAATGAATGAAGAAATTGATAGAATAAATTGTTTAATCGATAACGAACCAAATTTTATTGAAAACACTAATAGAGCTAACTACAAAGAAGCGAATGCTGATGAAATCGAAATAGCTAGATTAGGCAAAGAAGTTGAACCAGGATATCGAGGACAATTTATTGAAGGTTATAGTTTTAAATCCTTTGACGAAATTCAACAACTGTCTCAATCAAATAGAAACTTTATTCATGATTACTTATTTACAATCAACCCTTCAGATCAAAATAAGCAAGTAGATGTGAAAATCGATCTATCTGAGTCTGATAACACGCTTAAAGATAGTTTTGAAAAACTTCTTGCCTCGCTCCGTAAGCGGCTGAGTATAGAAGATAAAAAGTGTAGAGATAATCTTATGGTTAATAAAGGAGGCAACTATTTAGAACTTGGTGACAAAGTTTTAAATGAGTTCGTAAAATATAGAGTCTTTGAGTATTTTGATTTGATGTTTTGGGCAATGCTAACGAATAAATGCTATAAATATACAACATTACAAAAAATCTTATTTGAAGACAAAGCAACGTCAAACTCCCCATCTTACTCAAATACTAGAGCTAAAGAATTAATTGAAGACTACTTTTTATTATCAAGGAATGGTTTTAAGTCAATTGAGTCCCAAGCAAAGGCATATATAAAATATCAAGCATTCTCAAAAAATTAACTGAACAAAAAAAGTAGAAAAACTGATTATTTTTTTCATGTTTCAATTTGGCATCTAAAATATAATAATGAAGCCTCTTAACTACTAGAGCTTCAAAATGAAACAAAATGACAATACAAAAAATGACAATACAATATATCGCCCTAAAACAGTTTGTGGAATATTAGACTGTTCTAGCTCAACACTCACTAGAATGGTTCAAGCAGGCTCACTCAAACCACCAATCAAATTAGGTGCTCGCTCAGTAGGTTATCCAAAATCAGAAATTGACGCATTCCTTCAGATGCGAATAGAAGAACGCGATAATGCTTAATAATCAAAACTTACTAACCCTGCAGAATGATTATGTCTATGGATAGTACAGATCAATCACAGGCTCCAGTTGAAGCGGAGAGAAGACTAGCGCCAAAAATGGAGAGGACATACCAGTTGGATATGTTTCAGACTTTTATCGGTGATAAAAATGTTTATCCGGAGCTTTCAAATTTATTTATGCTCTGGGATCGTCTGCCAAAGTATTCAATTTCTATGAAGCAACAAGAAATTTGGAGAAAGGAAAATAAATTTCATATAGTCATCTTTGAAATTGAAATAGATGATGTCAACACCGGTCCAAAACTGAGCCACTTCACCAGTTGAAAAGTGAGCCACTAATATTTTAATAATTTATCTTAATTCAAGTTTGTTTCATATGACCCTCCTTAAAAAAAACGCCCGTAGGGTGCAGGTGCACGGAT
>JAJRQG010000046.1 GCA_024280395.1 Gammaproteobacteria bacterium
ACAAAATTACAACGCCATTGCCAAGACTTATTATAAAAACAACCTAAATTCAAAAAGTAACGCCAGTGCATATCTGTATTATTCAGTACGAGACGTCCAGAATTTGGTTATTGAGAAAAAATATCAACAAGCCTTAGACCTAAACAATGCGCTATTGAATGAAGTTAAAGGGTTTGATGCTGGTGATGAACCAATGAGTTTGGCCTTGTTGAATATGGGGAGAATTTATTCAGGTCAATGGGACAGGAGAGATAAGGAAAAAGCCCTAGACTATTTCACACAGGCAGAAATATTGGCAAAAAGAATCCCCAATTATGATATTTTAGGGCAAATCAACTATTACCAATATTCCTATTATAAAAAGGAAATTAGTAGCCAAGAAGCCATGCAGCGACTCAACGAAGCAGAGGCAAATTTCAAAAAATCTAAAAATGGAGAGCTTAATCAGAATTTAAGCACTTTGTTATCAGACAAAGCGACAGTTTTATCAGAACAAGGCCGTTTAGTAGAAGCTGACATAATGCATAGCGAGTCTGTGCGCTTGCATCGTTTGAAATTTGGACTAGACAGCTTTTCTACCCTTGTCAATAAAGCAGAAAACGAACTGTCTATGGGGAAATTTGACAAAGCTTTTGAGAGCCTGAAAAAAGCTGAGGAAAATTTTATTCAGCAGAAGCTGTCTAAAAATATCAATTACTATGGCTTTTTACTTTATAAAGCAGCTGTTTTACGAGAATTACAAGATTTTGACACAGCAGGAATTCTCTACCAAGAAGTCTATGACTTTATGCATAATCTATTGCCTGCGAATCACCGCATTTTAAAAGTTGTGAAAAATTTTCGGGCAGATTATTATCTCAAAGCAAATGATTCTGAAGGAATAGATAAATCCCAAGCATTTCTGCAACAATTAATATCCGACAAAGATACTTTTGCTGTGCAAAAAGAGTTGCTAAAAATCACCAGTTTAATTAATTTGGCCAATATTTATTTGTACAAGGAACAATATGAGCAAGCTAGGAATTATTATCAACAAGCCAATGAAATAGCATCTGTACACTCAGAAAAATACCAACAAATGTGGTTGTATTGGCAAATGAAAACAGGCTTATCATTGCCCCAAGCAACTTTGGGTGACTTAAGTGCAGTTGAGAAGTTTAATTTTAATAAATCTAAACTTCTTGAAATGGTCTCCCATGACCAATGGTACAATGATTTTTTTCAGTTACCACATTGATCATGAAAGTTGCTCAATTAACAGAAATTCTCAACCGCGAAAACATTGATGAAAACACTTGGAATCAAATTTTTCCGATTGTTTACCAACAGATGAAAGTCTTGGCGAAGAATGTTAAATTTGGGCACAAGAAAAACACGGTTCTCAACACAACTTCATTGGTGCATGAAGCCTACATCAAATTGCAGAGTAATAAAGATTTGAATGTTCAAGGCAGCAAACATTTTATAGGTTGGCAGCATTGGCCATGCGACAAATTATGTTAGACACTGCACGCGCTAATCAAACAGCTAAAAGGAACAAACCAATTCAAGAAGAAGACGGGCAAAAATTTGTTATTGAAATCAATGATCAAGTCACCTCTTGTGAGGAACTAATTGAAATTGACATGTCACTGACAAAACTTGAGGAATTTAACCCCAGACTTGCTGAGATTGTGATTCATCATTTTTATGGCGGATATACCTTTGAAAAAATTGCAGAAATGTTAGACATCTCCAAACGAACAGCGATTCGTGACTGGAAGAAAGCCAAAGCCTTTATTTTTACGCAACTTGATCATTGAACTGTTAATTCTTCTGTAAAGCTAAAATAGGATCTAGTTCTGCGGCTTTTTTGGCGGGATAATATCCAAAGCCAATACCAGTAATTAAACACACACCAACGGCCAAAATAATCGAAGATGGTGACCATTGTACAGGCCAATCGGCAAAAGATTGAATGACAATCGACAACGCAACGCCCATCACAATACCGAGCAAGGCGCCCACCGCTGCGATGGTGGCTGATTCGACTAAAAATTGATTTTTAATGTCTGCTTTTGTGGCTCCAAGTGCGCGCATTAAGCCGATTTCTTTGGTCCGTTCTAAGATGGTAGCAAGCATGATATTCATGATGCCTATGCCACCGACCAGCAATGAGATTCCTGCAATACTGGACATGACTATGGTGAATATCTGTTGGGTTTTATTTTGCTGGTTCAACAATGATGCCGGTACGACTATTTCAAAATCATCCATATTGCCATGACGACGTTTCAACAATCGTGTGATAGCCAAGGCAGCAACTTGTGGTTGCATGTTTTTATCAATGGTTACACGAACGGTGTCTAGTTGACTTTCTAAATCAGGAACTTTCAAGCGTTTTAAAGCGGTCGATAATGGAATAAAAATACGGTTATGTTCAGCACCCAGTTTAATGCCTTGTATTTCCTTTTTATTGAGTTTTTCCTGTTTGAGAACACCAATAACTTTTACCCAAAGGTGGTTCACTTTAATCAATTGACCAATGGGGTCTTCTTTCGCAAACAGTTTGTCGGCCACTTCAAAGCCAATGACGGCCACTTGCTTGTTGCCTTGGCTGTCAACATCAGTAAAGAGTTCACCTTTGCCTAATTTTAAATTGTTTAATTCGAAACATTCGGGAGTTATTGCCAGTACCGAGCTATCGGCATCTGTATTCTTTGAATACAAGGAGTAAGATTTAATATTTTTTTCAGCGCAATGTTGTGTCACAAATGGCAAGGTTGTAGTGATTGCTAGCATGTCATTAAAACTTAGCCCAATAGAGTTTTTACGTATATCTTTTAAGGTTTCATTGTCGTTGACCTTCTCATTAATGACTAAATTTCGCAAACCCATGGATTCTATCAATTGAGTAGATTCAACCTTAGCTCCTTCACCAATGCTGAGCATTGCTATAACCGCTCCAACGCCAAAAACCATTCCAAGTAGTGTCAACAATGTGCGCAATTTGTGGTGCATCATCTCAATGATGGCTTGTTTGAAAAGTATCATCATGATTCTTCTCCCCCTTTTGCCTTTTCCTTTGTTGGGTCAATCAATGCGATGTTGTCTTGGTCTTTTAATCCAGACTCAATCACACATTGGCTGGTTGAACACAGACCAATTCTGACATCTGTTTTAATAAATTCATTGTTTTGTTTTAGATAAACCCAAGTTTTAGAGCCATCTCTAAAAATAGTTTGAATAGGCAGGGCAATGCCTTGTATATTTTCACTGATTTTAATAATGGCATCTAATCTCTGGCCAGGCAACAATTTATCTCGATCTTGTTCGTTTATTACAGCGGTTACGATAAAATATTTTATCGGATTATCACGCTGTTTTGATTGCGCAGTTTTACTGATGGTTGTTATCTTTGCAGTAAATACTTCATTGGCAAAGGCATGTAGTTTAATCATCACTTGTTGACCTTCTTTTAAGCCAACGGCTTCAATTTCAGGGACATATATTTTGGCTTGCATTTTTGCTAAATCAGGTAATTTGGCAATTTTACGACCAGCGAAAACAGATTTACCTGCTTGGGGCAAACTGCCATCCCAGCTTTTTTCTAACACCAATATCCCATCATGTGGAGCTGTAATAGTCAGTGCTTCTAAGTTTGATTTGTTTCTTTCTAATTTCATTTTTTGTAATTGATCTTGACTCTCGATTAAACCAATTTCAGACTTGGATTTATTTTCATGATGGCCGGCCATCACTTTTAAATGTTTGGATTTGGCTTCTAGAAATTCTTCATTGTCAGCCGCATCTATCATTTCAATCTTGGTATAAAGCAAAGGATTGTCAATATTGAATTTTTGCGCCATTAGGTATTCGAATCCCACCACTTTTTCTTCATTCTTAAAATCATCAATAGACAAATCCATTTCTCTTTGTTTTTGTAATTTAGAAAACATCAGTTTATTCATTTCATACTGTGCTTCATCGACTTCTAACTGAAATGGAACGCCATCAAAACGGGCAATGACATCGCCCTTTTTAACAATGGAATACTGGTCTGCAATCCATGACAACACCTGCGGACGCCGAGAATTTGATCCAGCTACAATCGGAGTAGAGTTGACTGCCTCTAAATCACCTTGAGCCCGCACAGTAAATTGAATATTAGACTGTTTTATAGTGAGAGTCGGCACCGCTATCTCCTGCTGTTGACTACAAGCCGATATAAACATGACGAGCAAGATAATCAATAGCCTCATTTGTTGTCACCTTTATTGTCAACCGCTTGGATTTCTGCACTTAAGCGCATTCCTGGTCGCATTAATTCTGCATCAACGTTATCGATAAGAACGGTAGCATCTAATATTTTGGACGGTTGGTTTTTGGATTTTATTCTTACCACATTTGAAAGGTGGCTAATCGTTCCCCAAAACTCATTATCGGGTAATGAGTCTAATACCAGTTTAACTTTTTGACCCTCAGAAACATGTTTGATGTTATTTTCACTGACCTCTAATTGGGCAATAATTTCTTGTAAATTAGCGACTTCAGCTACACGCTGGCCACCATAAACAGAATCACCAATGGCAAATTTATTGCCATTCCAACCAGATTTATGCATCACCACACCTTCTGATTTAGCAAACATTTTCATGCGTTTTATGGCTTCTTCGAAACCTGACACTTCTGATTCTAATTTTTTTATTGCGGCATTGAGGATTTGTTCTTCAGTAATAGATTTTTGTTGGGTCAAATTGTAATCATCTTTTGCCCACTGGTATTCCTTAACTGCCAAATCAAACCTTAACTGGTTCTCTGTATAATCATTTTTAGCCAGCAAACTTTGTGGCAATTGAGCTTTGCGTTTTCCTTTGTCTAACTCCATTTTTTTTTCTTCAATGGTTATTTTTTTGTTTTCGAACAATTCTGCTTTATTGACCGAATTATTTTTCATTTCACTGAGTTTTATTTGTAATTTTCCTTTGGCATTAATCAATTTAGTTTGGATATCATCGGTTTTGAACATCAACACTGGCATTCCTGGTTTCACAATTGAACCATCTGCAGCCATATATGCAATGGTATATTTCCAAACTCCTTTGATTTTTGGCGGTGAAAAATTATCAGTTTTCAAGGCTTTCAGCTCTCCATTAACTTTAATGTTTTCCTGACCAATGGCGCATTGACTAATCAACAAAAGCAGCATCACTACAATATTCAAACCATTATTTCTCATATTCAACTCCTGTTTCTATTTCAACCATTGCACTCATACCAACCAATAATTTGTCTTTATTTTGAGACTTAAATTGGATTGTTACTTGATAATAAAGTCCATTTCCCCAACTTTTCCTGTCTCCGCCACCCGCTGATATAGAGGTGATTTCACCGACGTAAGATGAATCCATAAAAGCATCAAATTGGATTTTGACCTTTTGCCCTGGTTCAATGTGCGGAATATCAATGGCGTTAACCCATGCGGAAATTTGTAAGTCTGAGTTTTCTGATACGGTTAAAACAGGCCATCCTGACTGCAGTTGATCTCCCAGTTGTATTTTGCTCCCATTCCAAGGATGTGTCGCATTAACCACGTATCCTTTTCTCTTGGCATAAACCGTATAGCTGGACAATAAATCTTTTTGAAAATTTAATTTTTTCTGTCTTTGGGCAACGCCTAATTGTTTCTCACTTTTGGCTTCTGCCTGTTTTTTCTTGACTTCGCTGAGGTCATTGATTGATTTTTGAAAAACTTTTTCAGTTGTTTTCTGGCTTAATTGATTTTGTTTAAAGGCCAATTCTCCGATATAATTTAGGGGCACTTCTGCTTTCATCTTAGCAATCTTGAAATTAGTGCCTGCGCGTTCAAAAGCTATTTGAGCCGTATTCAGTTGAATCAATAAATCTATTTCTGCTTTCTTTGAGGTCGCTTCAAAGGTGGTTAATTCTTCTTCTAGTGACTCTATTTTTAAGTTGACTTCAGTACCATCGATTCTTATCAGCAAATCACCCTCTTCAACCGAAGTTCCTTCATCCGCCATTTCACTTAATTTGCCATTGAAGGAGGGAACTAACGGCATTAATACCCGTTGAGTTTGCTTTGATTCAACTGTACCTGTTACCAATGTGGTATCAGCAACTGCTTGAAAATTCAACAATACAAATAAGGCAATAATAATTTTCATTGGACTATTTCTCCATCCAAAAAGTGTATGGTGCGATTGGCATTTTCTGCAATATCATCTTCGTGAGTTACCATCACTATCGTTTGACCCGCTTGGTTTAGTTCAATCAATAATTCCATGATCTGATTAGAAATAGTGCTGTCCAAATTGCCTGTTGGCTCATCAGCCAACAAGATATCCGGGTTGTTGATTAAGGAACGGGCTATTGCCACGCGTTGAATTTGTCCACCTGACATCTGATTGGGCATGTGGTTAATGCGGTCTTCTAATCCAACTTTGATCAATAATTTTTTTGCTCGAATACGACCAGCCTCAGTTACTTTGGCGTCTGTATAACGCAATGGAAGCATAACATTTTCCAATGCACTTAGACGTGGCAACAAGTGAAACCCCTGAAATACAAAGCCTATGCTTTGATTGCGTATTTTTGATAACTCGTCATCACTTAATTGACTGACATCTTGATCGGCCAACAAATACTCACCAGATGTTGGTTTGTCCATACACCCCAATATATTCAACAGAGTGGATTTGCCAGAACCTGAACGCCCCATAACGGCCACAAATTCAGCCTTTTGAATGTGCAAATTCACTGACCTCAATGCAGTTATGGTTTCCCCTTGGGTCTTAAAAACCTTGGTCAAATTTTTTATTTTTATCATTTAGTTTTACATTATTTTAACAATAGGATTGTTCAAAAATTGATTAGTTCCATTTGTAATAGTAATAACTGGTGCCTAACTACCAGTCAAAATCTCTTTCTTTTAGCTTGTTTTGAATAAAACGACGCAGTTCATAAGCATCATTTACTTCTAGATAGGGTATCTTAACATGGTGCAACAACGGATTGGAACCTGCTGTATCAATTTCCAACGTGGCCATTTTGTTTCTTCTATCAAAATAGGTTTCGATGATTTCAACCGTCTGTACTTTGCTAATCTTAACAAAACTTTGTTTACCAAACCATACACCACTCTTAAAGCAGATAATATCATCGTTGATAAAATAGGCTGTCTTTTTAACATAATTTTTTGAATACAAATAGGCGACAGGAATCATTAACACCATGGCAATCCAAGCAAATAGTTTAATTTCTATTTGTGGCAAACTGGCAATCCCTATAATAATGGCACTAAAAAAGACCAAGGTAATTAACGATCTCTTTAACACCCGTTTCCACGCACGATAAGGAATTAACTGCCAATCTACCGACCCCAACTTTATCTTAGGTTCTATTTTGTGCATAAATTCTTTAACTTTTGAGCTTGCGATGTAAGGTGCTAACCAACGCATCACAATGCCACTTTGATCGGTATTTACACCGCCTGCTGTTTCAATGGTTATCGTGCTCGCTTTAAAATATTTGTGTATAGGATTTTCACTGATTCTATATAATTGGATTTTTTTCAAGGGAATAGTGGCTGATATTTTTGACAACAATCCCATGTGCGCCTGAAACCTACCTTGGTGTTTGGCTATTTCAAAACCATAAAACTTCATGAGTGCCCATAAAATAGACATCAATTGTAAAAATACGAAAAGTGATAAACCCACTACACTCACATAGACAAAACCTTGAGCCAAGGTGATTTGAGAGAAATCTGGTATTTTGTACAAAATATTTAGATACTTAGTTAATCCTGCAATAAACATTTGGTTTTGCGCCAAAAAACCAAATAATATCGCCCCATAAAACATGCCTTTTTGAGAGATGATTCCATATTTAATGACATTTTTTGTAGTCAATTGCAATAGATGGTCAGAATGTTCAACTTCTTGTTTTGTCTTATCGCCTTCTTCAATATTTAAATTGTTTAGCGGGTTTTTTAAATCACTGGCATTTTTAACTTTAAGTTTAATGGCTTCTACGACTTTCAAATCAACTACGCGCATTACTGCTTCGGGTTTTCCACCTGATGCAGATTCTAACTGTAAAGTAGCCACTTTAAAAAATCGTTCTAGTGGATTTTGCGAAACATTGACATTTTGTATTCTAGTATAGGGGATTTTGCGATTGCTTTTAAATAAAATACCCTCCTTGATTTCTATTTTTTCTTCTTCAAGCCAGTAGTGGTAAAACCAGTATTGCAAAACAGCAAACAATAAAATAAATACAGCAATTCCAACAAACAACCAATTTGACATATCGGTTTTGGCGTAGGTATACATGCCAAATACCATAGGTATGATGGATTTAATCACCACATAAAGCGCAATAAAAAGTGGTGAAAATTTATGCAGGCGGGTACCTGGCAAATTTTTAATTTCGGAATTTTGACTCATACCGCATCATTGCTTTCTTCAAACGAAAGAGATTCTCGTAGACTTTCTGCTTCCTTGTGTAAAATACCAGGTAGTTTTACTGACGCGTTGCGTGTCCCGGCGGTATGTACAATAAGTTCAGCCAGCTTAAGTCTGCGTTCCAGTGGCCCTTGAATTACATCTGTATGTTGCACTCTGTTCCTTGGCACAACAATTTTCCTGCGCCAAAAGACACCTCGATTGATGTACAAACCAAAATCATCCATGGCATAACCAAAATGCCTATATGCTGCGCCTTGATAAATAAAGATCAATAAATAAACTGTCCCAACAACCGCTAACTCAATACCAACGATCCACCAATGCGCTGAATTAAGCATTAATATAGTCGATGTGACAATAGCCATGATTGAAAATATTACAGTTAAAATAATGCGGTTAAGTTTTAAATAACAGCGCTCTTGCTTTTTAAGATTTGGTTTTTCCATGATTGTTATTGTAAACCAATCAATAAATTTTACATGTGTAAATAGTCACTTTAAAAAAATAGATTACATTTGACATCAGAAATGGTGTTAAAATAATTATATTAGAAACAAGACACAACTCGATCAACAATGTCAGGCAAGAATAATAATTTTGATAATAAAGTAAACCAAATAATCAACGAATTACAAGATCTAGACACTGTAGAAATCCAAGAGAAAATTAATTCAGGAACTGGGATTAATGAACTATCAAACATACTCAACAATATTTCTTTAAACCCAGAATCAGCCATTGGTACAGAAATTGGTCAATGGAAAATTTTGAGCTTGCTTGGGATTGGTGGCATGTCTATCGTCTATTTGGTGGAAAGAAATGACAAACAACTCAAACAAAAAGCCGCTTTAAAAATTATACCCAATACAATCGCTTCAGAGACCATGATTGAAAGATTTATTCGCGAAAGACAAATTTTATCTGATTTAAACCACAACAATATTGCCAAGCTTTACGATGCGGGAATTACTGAACAAAACGTACCTTGGTTGGTAATGGAGTTGGTAGAAGGTGAAGATATTCTTATGTTCTCTGAATCTAACAAGCTGGATTTGGAGCAAAGAATCATACTGTTTAAACAGGCGTGTGAAGCCCTGTCTTATGCCCATTCACAGGGCGTAATACACCGCGATATCAAACCATCCAATTTGCTGGTTAACCACAATAATATTCTAAAACTATTAGACTTTGGAATAGCGACAGTTGAAGAACAACAATCACTGACCATGACCGGTGCTGTTATTGGAACTCCGGGTTATATGTCACCAGAGCAAGCAAAAGGCATGTCCAGTACATTAGACAGAAGGACTGATGTTTTTTCTCTCGGTGTATTGCTCTACAAATTAATCAATTATACGATGCCGTTTAAGGCTGAGAATATTTCTGATATTAGCCACAAGATAATCCACGACGAACCTGCCACTTTAAGTTCTGATATTCCTGTTGAAATACAAGCGATAACCTTTAAATGTCTGGAGAAGAAAGTAGAAAACAGATATGCTTCAATCAATGAACTCAATCAAGATTTGAGCGCATATTTGAAGGGCGATGTGGTTTCTGCAAAAAAAATAACCACTTTGGGCCGCCTGAGAAAGAAAATTAAAAAACACCCTGTGATGAGCTCTTTGATTGCCATAGCTATTGCAGCAACATTTATGGGTATAGGTTATGGCATTTCCCAGTCCATTGCTTTACAAAGCAAAATACAGACAGCAGAAAAATATTTATCTCGATCACAAGAAATCAGATCAAAGATAAGGCGTACACATACTTTGCCACTTCACAATATTCAAAGTGAATACAAACAGATTTCTGAACAAATAGAACAGTTGAGAAATGAAATTGAAAGTGCAGATGCCGATTTGACAGGCCTCAGTCATTTTGCACTGGGCAGTGCATATTTGTCCATGAGACAAAATGACTTCGCGTATAAATATTTAATACAATCAGAAGAAAAAGGCTGGAAATCTCCAGAATTGTATAGCTCTCTTGGTCTTCTTTTGTCTCAAAAATGGCAAGAAAAGAAACAGAAATCCTTGTCTTTTTCTGATTCAAAAGAACAGCAAAATTATCTAAGTAAATATAAAATAAGCCTGTATCAACCAGCGATTAAATACCTTCAAAAAGCTGGAGAAGGACTCTCAACTTCCAACTATGTATCTGCATATTTAGCCCACATATCTACAAACCTAGATGCTGCAATAGAATCCATTGAAAAAGAAATCACCCTGAACCCATGGCATTATGAAGCATTTTCTCTTGCTTCAAATATTTATGCAGAAAAAGCCATTCAAATAATCAGTGACCAAAGTTATCAAAAGGCTAAGAAATTTCTTGATCTAAGCAACACAAGAATGGCTCAAGCCATAGATATTGGCCGATCAGATCCTCACAACTATGCTGAATATTGTGCCAACTTAGGTACAGAAATCCAATTCAAATTGCTTTATCAGGCTGATTCTTTAGTTGAGACCTTTGATAAAGGGCTTGTGGTCTGTAACAATGCCTTGTTACTCGCCGTTTCTCCAAAACCCGCCATAATCTATCACAATCTAGGATACCTCTATAGCCACTTTGCAGAATATCAAGAATTAAACGATCAAGACAGTGTAGCGTTATATAAAAAATCTTATGATATTTTAAAGAAAGGCATTATTGAACATCCAAATGACAGCGGTCTTCTAATGGCGACAGTGAGTCCACTAACAGCCATGGCAAAGAATCAAGTTCAGTTAAATCAAAGCCCTGGTACTTTTTATAATACCGCTCTAAACAATATTGAGCTATCCCTGAAAATTAACAGTAGCCAAAGAAAAACTTGGAATCAACTGGCCATTTTACAAAAAAATGTCGGTAATTTTTACAAATCAAAGGGAGACTACCAACAAGCCAATCAACTTTATGCCAAGTCAATACTGAGCCACAAAAAAGTCATAGAACTGGGTAGCAAACTCAGTGGGTTGGCCAATATCGCATTGGTACTAAACGAACAAGCAAAACTTAAATTACTTCAAGGCCACACACAAGAAGGTATTGATTTATTTAGGCAAGCCCTAACCACCAGCGAAGAAATATTTGTTTTCAATACAGATATATTTGTTATTTATAGCAACTATTTTGAATACCAATTCGAACTGCTTAAAGCCTTAAAAGAAAACAACTTGCCCTATGAAAAGGAGCTAAGCAAAGCCATTAACTCCATCAACCAAGGATGCCAACTCACCTACCTAAAACAGAGTCATTATAAAACCATCAAAGAATTTATTGATTTGTTGGTGGATAATCAATATGCTAGGCTTCAAGATTTCTACGCCTGCCAAGATAAGTTAATGCCATGAAAAGCACTATTAAAAAATACCAACCACAAGAACTGACTTTAATAATTGATAAAGCTTTCGATGGCAACAACAAGGCCATGGACCATCTCATTCGGGTTGTGTATCCAGATTTAAAAATAATTGCCTCGGGTATTAGGCACAAACAAATGAAAGTAACCAAAACCCTAGATACCACCTCACTGGTGCATGAAGCATGGATAAAACTCAGTAAGCATGGCATTAAGGCAACTTCTCGGAAACATTTTTATTGTATAATTGCACAGGCAATGCGGCACATTCTTATTGATTCTGCGAGAAAGAAATTAAGAATTAAACGCCTACATCTGGCTGTTGATATAGATGACTTCCAAATAGAGTCCAAAGACAATGCCCAGTGGTTTATTCAACTCAACGAAATCATAGAATCAATCTATAAATCACATCCAAGAATTGCTCAAGTTTTTGAACTGAAATACTTTTTAGGTTTGACCTTATCAGAAATAGCAACCGATATGGATTTAAGCCTAAGCACTGTTAAACGCGAATGGTTGATTGCCAAACAAACCATTGCAAAAATGATTTAAACTTCTTTTAAGAAACCTCTGAGAAACCCTCTATTTGTCAGAGCCGCCTTAACCTAATTCACTATTCCATATTGGGATTTAGTTATTCCCAGAAAAATGTAATCTTATTTGAACCTTTTTTTATGAAACCACGTATGTGGTGGTATCGATCAATAATAAGAATAGGATATAGAAATGTTCAATTTGTTACTTAGACCAAAAAAAATCATACTTATCTTTTTGATAAGCATGGTATTTACCCAACCGTTCGCTCAATTAGAAATAAAAAAATATTCCATAAACAATGGAGGCACAACCATGGCCTCAGGCAACTATCAAATGAGATCAAGTATCGGTCAAATCGATGCCAGTTCTCCCCAAACAACGGGTAATTATTCTCTGACTGGAGGATTTTGGACTGAGACAACCACAGCAAGCACACCAGAAATTTTTAAAAATGGATTTGAATAAATCCAGGAGAACAGCATGAACATAAAAACAATATTATTTATTTCCCTAATAGGATTCATCACACTTTCTAATGGTGTGGCCCAA
Source organism: Gammaproteobacteria bacterium (assembly GCA_024280395.1). Lineage (GTDB taxonomy): Bacteria > Pseudomonadota > Gammaproteobacteria > Xanthomonadales > Marinicellaceae > NORP309. The sequence goes on from JAJRQG010000046.1 coordinate 12,904, forward strand.
ACCAATCACAGTTTTAATTACCAAGGTGAACTGATTGACAGTGGTGTTCCAGCAAACGACAATTACGATATTCGAATTACCATGTTGAATAGCAGCGATGTTCAAATTGGCGCTCCGTCTTATAATGACAATATCCCCGTAAGTAATGGACTATTCAATACTTCAGTCAACATAGGAGGTATATCTTCCTTCGATGGCTTTGAAAATTATTTTTTTGAAGTTGCAGTTCGTAAAAATTCTTCAGGAGATCCATATACCATATTAGGCTCTCCACAACCGTTAATGGCCGTTCCTTTGGCAACAAATTTAGTCAACGGTAACGCGACTACTGGACAGGTATTAACTTTTGATGGATCCCAATGGGGCCCATCTTCATTAACTGTAACAACACCAAGTCCTTGGTCAATTCAGGGAAATGAAATTGTTTATTCGACTGGCACAGTTAAAATTGGCGACATTTCTTCAACCTATGCAAACTCTTTGTTGGTCATCAGTGGCACTGACCAAACTGCTTCCTTTGATGGTGGAGACAATATGTATGTGATGTTTAGAGAAAACAGTCAAAATCGCGGCTATATTGGCTCATACATAGACTCCACATCAAATCCTGATGTCAACGATAAAGATTTTGAAGTTGGCACAACAAATAACAACTCAGGAAGTTTACACTTGGTAACAGGCTTTAATCAACCACGGCTAACTATTGCATCCAATGGAAATATTGACATTAAAAAAGAATTGACTGTAGATGGAAACACAAAACAACTTTCAACAAGTAATGGTATGATGAAATTCATGATTAAAGCAACTTGTGGCTCCACTCTTTCAAGCATTAGTCGCCAATACAATGGTGTTTCAGATTCATCTGTGCTTGTGTCCATTAGCAATGGTGGTTCTATTGGAGAATGTATCTTTAATTTTCCAGTGAGTGTTTCTCAAAGGTACTGGCAAGTGACAGCCTTGAGTGCTGGCAATCGTAGCGCCAGCTGTACAGCAGGATCATCATCCAACAAAATAAGATGCACTAGATTTAAATCCGCTGAGGGGACAGAGATCCAAGGAGATATCATGTTGTTAGTGTATTAAGACAAATATTGAAGTATGATTTTTTACTATAATTACTAGTCAATATACTCCCAGTTTGTTCAATCGAGCTGGGAAAATATGAAAGCCTTGGCTTTTTTCCAATCCCGAATGACTGTTCGTTTTGAAATCTCTAACATATCTCCAATTTGTTCAAATGTATATCCGCCATAAAAATGGTTAGTAACAATTTCGGCCAAACGTGGATTTAAGCTCTCTAGCTTGACTAAGGCTTTATCAATCTCAATGATTTCATTGGCTGAGGTCACTTGTTGGTTGATTTCTAACAAATAATCCTGCTCATCAGATGAATTTTCTTCTTTTGATCTTTTCTTTCTTAATTTTGATCGAGCAGAATCTACTAAAATTTGGCGCATAGCCATTGCCGCCAATCGATAAAAATGTTTGGTGCCCTCTATATTGAGGCTCTCATTTTTTTGTAATTTTATATAAGCCTCATGAACTAAGGAAGTTGTGTTTAAATTTTGTTGTTTCTTGTGCCCAAATTTCACATTGCGTGCAATAGATTTTAATTGGTTATAAACAATAGGCAATATTTGATTCCAAGCATCAGAATCAATTTTTTCTTTGTTTAATATTTCTGTTATTTGGGAAACTTGCATCGTTTAGTCAACTTTAAAGAAATTATCATACCATAGGTCATTTGAGACCCTGATTAATAATTGTTTTTTACTTTCATGAAAATCTTCAAAGCCACCAATATCACCATTTTTAATCTTTGACAGTGCCAAGCCAGTTTTTAGCTCCCAATAAGCTTTTGCTTGATTAAATCTAGAGGAATTATTTTCAGTCATGGACATTGCTTGAACATAGAAATGATAGGCATTATTGTATTCTCCAAAATATAAGTTTATATGCCCCAATTTTATGGTTAAAGAGTATTTGAAATACATAGGAAGTTTATTCTCCTTAATATCAGCATTTAAGTAACCTTCTAACAATTTTTTTGCCTGCTGCAATTTAATATCATCAGCAGACTTTAAATACAATTCACTTCTTATACCATTACTTATTTTTAAATAACTGTGATCTTCTGGCAATATCTTTGTAAAAAAATCAAAGCTCTCTTGAAATAAGGCTTCAGCTTTTTCAAATTCTTGAAACTCAACCATAACCTGAGCGGTATACAACAAAGAGCCATAATACGGTGGATCTTTGGGCAAATTGTACTGTTTGTGAACAGTTAATGATTCGGCCAATAACTCCCTAGACTTGTGAAATTTTCCCAATATATTTAAATTATCCGCTTGTGTAATTAATCCAATAAAGTTATCATTGCCATAGGTTTCAATAGTTTGTTTTCTAACCACATCATGCAACTCGGCTGCTGCTTGATAATTGCCTATACGCATTAAAAAATTTGCCCTAACTGATCGTGCGCTTTCTATATTGGGATTGTATTTTCCTTGTTGGCCTTTTTCAAATAACAGTTCTGCATTCTTGATATACTGCATAGCTTGTTCAACTGAAACTGAACCAAAGTTGTGCTTGAAAAATTCAATCTCCCCAAGAACCATATAATTATCGCTTCCCTCCACCAGCGACTCTGCTTTATCAAGATACTCTTTTGCCTTTGGTTTATCTTTGATGTCTTTGAATTCATTTAACTCTTTATAAATCGTTGCTAACTCTAAATAGGTTTCAGCCAGATGTACTGGATTTAAATCATAATCTTTGATCTTTGCTAATGACGCAGTAATATAATCAGAAGCTTCAGCATATTCTAGATTGTCTGTATAAGATGCACCAATATCTGTTGTATATCTTAAATAAGCATCAATATTGTGAGATGTAGTTAAATTTTCGCCATAATATTTAATCGCATTACTTAAAAATTCTTTGTGCTTTTCTTGATTGCCCAGTTGCCCGTAGATTTGCCCAATTTGAGAAGATAGCTCAGCTTGAACATAGGGGTCTGAAATTTTAATAAAATCATATTCTGCTATCCCTGAATCAAACATTTCTTTAACCGTGATATTGGTTGACCCACCTTGAGAAGGTGAAGCAGATTTCAATATATCTTGAAAAAACTCAAGCATAACTTGTGATTTATTGGCTTCTTGAAGTTTAAGTTTCACTTGTTGATTATTAATATACAATCCTGTTATTACAGCCAAAAACACCAATGTACTCAGGAAACTGGCCATGCGATTGCGCAATAAAAACATCTTTGTTTTGTACAACAAACTGTCCTTCATTGCTGAAACTGGACGATTATTTATATAATTGTCAATATCAGCGGATAATAAAGAAACACTTTGGTAACGCCTACTCTGATCCACATGCATGGCTTTATTGATGATATTTAACAATGCATTGTCAATATTAGATTTTGAGCCAATGGTTTTAATGTCTAATACTTTAGGCTCACAAATGGCTTTGATTTTTTCTGATACAATCAATCCTGACAAGTCAAACCTCTTTGAATCGGTTAGGATTTCAAATAAAACAACCCCCAAAGAATACACATCAGTACCTACAGTACACAGTTCGCCATTGATTTGTTCTGGTGAAGCATAGTCTGGCGTGTAAATCTGAGTTTGAGTTTGTTTGTTGTTGCTTTCATCCACAATTTTTGCGATACCGAAATCCAAAAGCTTTACTTGTGCATTTGAATCTACAAGAATATTATCGGGTTTCAGGTCTCTGTGAATAATTAGTTTATTGTGCGCAAAAGACACTGCCGAACAAATTTGTTTGAATAGATTTAAACGATTATTAAGGCTTAACTCATTATCGGCGCAATAATCATTGATACTTTTACCCTCTACCCACTCTGTTGCAATGTAAGGAATTTTATCTTCAGAAACACCCGCATCTATTAAACTGGCTATATTTTTGTGTTTTAGTCTTGAGAGAATTTGTTTTTCGTTTTGAAATTTTTGTTCTAGGTCCTTGTTTGTTAGTTCGACCCTAATGGTTTTTAGAGCCACATGAATAGTCACATCCGAATGCATAGATTGAGCCAAATAAACCCTACCCATACCACCCGTGGCTACTTTTTTGATAACCTTAAAATGTCCCAACGAAGTCGGCTCATGATTGGTCAGATTATCTGTATTTGAAACCAACCCGGGATATTCTTCCATAAACTGGGTATCTGATTTCAACATCTTAATCACTTGTTGATAAACATCATCACCATCTGCATGGTCCTTTATAAACCGCACCCTTTCTTTGATGTCCATTTCTATTACTTGATCATAGATGGATTCAATTTTTGTCCAAATTTCTTTATTCATGTCAATAATATTAGCTTATCTCAATTTATTTGTCACCAGTTTGGTTTAATTGCCGTACTAACTATCAATAAACAATTATTAGAGAAAATTATGCTACGCAATATAAACAAAACAATTTTAATTTTAACTGTTACGATTCTTATATCATGTGGGGAATCCAATGGCAATTCAAACTCATCCAATTTATGCGATGGCATGCTAATAAATGCAGTGGAGTCAAGTGTCGCAGATACAACAGGCTTAACGATCAAATCATCCAATGAAAAATACCGTGAATGTAGCGTGTCATTTAAAATTGCTAACATTGATTATCAAATTGACTTAGAACTGAATGAAATGGGAACAGCACTTAACATGAAAAAGGTGGGCATTACTGAAATGACTCATTTTGCCGTAGAAGAACAGGTCATTGGTTTTTACAAAGAACAAGAAAAAATTACTGGCCTTGGTGATAAAGCTATATATTACAAAAGAAATAACAGCTATAAAATATTGGTTCTATCTGGTGATGATGCATTTACTCTGGGAACTATAAACTGGAACACAAGGGGCGGAGACAAGAATATCACCGTAAAAGTTGCTAAAGCAATTGTTAAACAATTAAAAAAATAAATGTCACTCGATTTACAGACCTGTCGTATTAATAAATAAGAAACTACTCACCCCGTCATTCCCGCGTAGGCGGGAATCCAGTAATTAAAAAGTAAACATTTGTTGTTTTTTAAGACTGTTTTAATTGTTTTGCCTTTTAGTTTTTTTATAAAGGCAATAGATTCCCGCCTTCGCGGGAATGACAAGGGTGAGTGAGTAGTTACATAAATAACTCCAATATAAATAGGGAAAACCAAATGATAAAAAAAAAGAAGGTAACATTATTGGTATTGTCTTTGGCAATGAGTCAAGCATACGGGCAATACGAAATAAAAAAATACACGATAAATAGTGGTGGCGGGAAAACGTCTGGTGGCGTTTATGAACTGAACTCAAGCATTGGTCAAACCGATGCCAGTCCCGTAAAAACTGGAGGCAACTATACATTAAATGGTGGTTTTTGGCACCCAAAAGACACCACACCTCAAACAGATTTAATCTTTAGCAACGGCTTTGAATAATTCAGGAGAATAAAATGAAAAATAACAACATTAAAATTTCAACAACAATCTATCTACTTGTTTGCCTGATGGTAAACACAGCTCAAGCATTTATTTATCAAGGTGAGTTGCTGGAAAATGGAATACCTGTAACTGGCACCTATGATTTACAAATAGATATGTATTACTTTGTTGATCCAAGCGATTTTGATTTCACCCAACAAACTGAATTTATACCTGGAGTTGAAGTAGAAAATGGCTTGTTTACCACTGAGTTTGGTTTTGGTTATGGGTATAGCCAATATTCAGCACACAATTTTATTATATCTGTTCGAGAAACCGCAGTTGGAGGAGCATACACTCAAATAGGCTCAACTCATTATATAGAAGCCGTACCTATCGCAGAAACTCTCACTAACAATGGAGCAACTCCAGGTCAAGTTTTAAAGTTTAATGGTTTCAAATGGGAGCCAGCTACAATCGTGAGCTCACAATGGAGGTATACTGGCAATTTAGATTTTGACAATGATGTCGCCATTGGATTACTTGCAACCGGAGCTTCACATAGATTAACGGTTAAGGCAGATGCAGATGATAAAGCACTAAGGTTAATTGGTTCACAAGGTGGCAACTTGGGGTTTGGCGCACGATTAAATTTTGGAGATGGGGATTTTGTTTATTTAGAAGAAGATGAAGATGATTCGCTTGCATTGAAAGCCAGTCGAATCAAATTGCAAAGTCACACCCAACAACCACTGGCATCAAATGGGCAAATTAAATTTATGGTGACCGCCTTTTGCTCATCTTCGTCTTCAAGTATATCCAGGCAATACAACGGTGTTGGTGGGTTAAACAGCAGCGGTGCCAGCATTACAAACGGGACATTGAATGGCACTTGCAAAATTACTTTTCCTTTTGATGTTAGTAGTCGTTTTTACCAAGTTTCAGCGGTTGAAGATTTATTGGATATCAATGCAGTTTGTCAAGCATCTGGTGTAGAGTTAAACTGCGCGCGCCACAAAGCGACTACAGGCTTAGATAATGGTCAAATTATGATTATGATTTATTAAATCTACCAGTAAAGCCAAATTCATTTTTGATTTTGGCTTTTTATGTCACTACTTTCAATTTATAAGCGTACTAATAACTAACAAACACTTTTTGGGAACAATTCATGATAAATATTATTAACAAAACCAAACCAATAATTCTATTACTTGCCTTTAATTTTTCATATGCAAGTAATACAAAAATGAACAGCCAATGGGTGGATATAAACAAAAAGGTTATTGCAAGTCAGAAAGCCATCAAAAACCTTATCACCAATGAAGATTCTTATATCAAATCTTTTAATCCAGATAGTGGTGACAATTTTGGTTGGTCGGTTGCTGTTTCAGGTGATACTGTTGTGATTGGTGCTTACAATGAACAAAGTGACAGCAATGGTAGCAATACCAGTGATGGCAGCGATAACACAATTACATCAGGCGCTGTTTATGTCTTTGTGCGAGACAACAACCAATGGATTCAACAGGCATATATCAAGCCCTCTCACATTGATTTTGAGGTTGAATTTGGGAAATCTCTGGCAATTGAGGGCAATACATTGGTAGTAGGCTCTCCTGGAGACAGTCGCGAAGTAACAGGAGTCAACCCTCCTGCCAGCAATAATAATAGCCTCCATTCTGGCGCAGCCTATGTTTTCACTCGATTGGGAAACACATGGACTCAACAAGCAGATATAAAGCCATCGAATACCAAAATTGGCGCGCGGTTTGGGCAATCTGTTGCAATTGATAACAACACCATTATTGTTGGCGCTGATGCTGAATCAGGCGATGGGAGCAGTCCAATTGATGAATCTTTGCCCAGAGCAGGTGCCGCTTATATTTATACCCGCACAGGCAACACATGGATTGAAGAGGCCTATTTAAAAGCTTCAAATGCTGATGAGGAGGATCGTTTTGGTTGGTGTGTGGATGTTTCAGGTGATTCTGTTGTTGTTGGTGCATTTGGAGAAGACAGCAATGCCTCTTCTCAATCCAATAATTTAGATAGCAATTCAGGTGCTGCCTATGTTTTTATCCGATCAGGAACAGCCTGGTCTCAACAGAAGTATTTTAAATCATTGGTTAATAACCCTGATGATAACTTTGGATTTTCTTGTTCTATTTCTGGCGATCAATTAATGATTGGAGCTCCTTTGTATGACACCATGACTAAAACCAATGCAGGTGTAGTTGAAGTTTTTCAAAGAACAGGGGGCAATTGGATTCACAGTCAATTCATCACATCATCAACCGGAGGTAGATTTGGCGAATCAATGGATATGCACAGCAATCGAGCAATCATTGGTGCCAGAGGCGCAACCTTCAACACAACAAGTACCACCGAGAATGGTGCAGCTTTTTCCTATGAGTTGCAATTAGGTAACTGGGAATTTCAAGATTCATACTCAGCTTATAATCCAGGAACATTTGATTTCTTTGGTTACGATGTAGGTATATCAATGTCAACTGTTGTAGCAGGCTCCCCATTTGAAGACAGCAATTCAGCTGGTGTATATCCTGCCGACTTCAGCAGTGGAGCCGATAATGACGATGGCTCTCAAGTTGGCGCTGCTTATATTTATTATTACAATGATGTTATTTTTGCCAATGGCTTTGAATGATTTCTAGAATGCTTTCTAGTACAACTGTGAATAAATATAAGCTTTGGCCTTATCCCAATAGCGCATGATACTCCTTTCAGGAGTGTTTAACATCTCTGAAATTTGTACAAAGGTATAACCGCCATAAAAATGATAGATAACAATTTCCGCCAATTTGCTATCTAACTTTTCCAGCTTTTTCAAAGCACGTTCAATTGCTATGATTTCACTGGCAGAGGTCACTTGGTTGTCAATCTCCAACAAATAATTTTCTTGTGTATTCTCCGAGTTTTCTGGGGTTCTTTTTTGGGACAATTTTGCACGGGCATTGTCGACCAATATTTGCCGCATGGCCTTGGCAGCCAACTGATAAAAGTGTCGAGTTCCATTAATATCCAACCGGTTGCTTTTGCCCAATTTAATATAAGCCTCATGTACCAAAGATGTGGTATTTAAAGTCAAACTTTGTTTGTGTTGATGTTTAACACTTCGTGCCAATGATTTAAGCTGGTGGTAAACAATCGGCAAGATTTCATCCCAAGTACGGGCATCCATGTTTGAATTATTCAAAATCTTTGTAAGTTGTGCTACTTGCACATTAATCTTCCCAATATAAAACCATATTATAGCAGGTTAATTGGAACGATTTGTGAACAAACATTGATTGATAATGTGAAGTCCATCAAAGAAAAATAGTTAATACCCAAATCCTGGTATAGAATCGCAATTTGGGTAATACTTCTTTTTAATTCATTTTTGCTTTAGACATTATTTCATTAACCCTATTTTTGATATTAACGTTATTCATTACCATATCAAATGTCATCAGTTCTTCAGATAATTTGCTGGCTTTTAATGGGTTTTGAGTTTGTAAATATATTTCTGCTAGTACAATTTGAATTCCTATGGTTAAAATATTTTCTTTACCGAGATGTTTTTGAGCATTTTTTAAGGTAGCTTCTCCATCTATTACAAAATTACTGTTGTAGTCTTCTAATAACAAATGGGCTTTAAGAATATTCATCATGACGTAAAATGTGGCTTTATTAAACTCTCCCAATTGTTCTTTTTGAGAAATCAATAGTAGGTTTAAGATATCTAAGGCCTCTTGCCCCTTTTTGATTTTGATAAAATAGATGGCCAATGTTGTTTTAATTTGATTGGTTTCAAAATGATCTTCGCCGTAAAATCTTGCATACACTTCTAATACATTTTGTAGCTTGTCAATTGCTCCCAGCATGTCTCCTTTTGAAAAATATATTTGAGATATAAGAAAATTTATATGCGCGGTTAACATGTGTTGACTGCCAAAATTTCTAAGCGCTATTTTCATTGCTTTAGTCGCATTGGTGTTTGCTGCATCTAGGTTACCTACAAATCGCATGGCAAAACCTTCATCCAATAATGTTTTTGCAACAATTGGATGGTAGGGGCCATAAATTTTAATCTGATTTTTTATTGCCAGTTGGTATAAGTTAAATACTTCATCCCAAGGTACTGGGCTTGAACTTGTTAATGTTCTTGCCAGCTGATTATAGATTTCAGTTGTGATTGTAGAATCATTTCCATATTGGCTCTTACTGATTTCCAAAGTTTCACGCAATATCTCATTGGGTTCATTTATTTTTCCAGAAAGCTCCAATATAGTCGCAAGAATTAACTTACTTTTAATTAGACTTCTTGTATTTGAGCTTTCTTCTAATTGAAACTTAATCGCTGCATTGATTATAGCATTGGCTTGTTCAAAGTCACCATCCGTTGAGTAGATTTCTGCTTCAATTTGGTAAACCTGAATGATTTCTTCTATGGTTAATAGTGAATCTTTTTTTCGTAAAAATTGAAGTTGTTTTTTAGCTTTAGTGTAAGATTTTTGTTTTAAATACAAATTTGCTAAACTGATGTGTGTTTTAAAATTGTGCTGATGAACCTCAATTGACTGAAGTAATAATTTTTCAGCATCTTTATACTCTCCTACTTTTGTTAAAGCGATGCCAATAGTTTGTTTTAGTATTGCATTAAGTTTCATATCATCAAAAGAATCATTTTGTATCCTAATTTTAGCATTTTGTAAAAACTCAATAACAGAAATATCTTTGCCTTTAGTTAAATCTGGGTTACTTGCCTGTATTGATTCTATTAGAAATTCTGTCACTTGTTTGGATTTTTGAGCCTCAATTAATTTTTGTCTAATTTGGTTTATTAAAACAAAAATTGCTATTGAAATAGTAATAAAGGTGAAAGCTAAAATACTACTGGCCAGTTTATTTCTCAACAATAACATTTTAGCCTTATAAAACACATTGTCTTTCATGGCCTTAATGGGTCTTTTATCAAGATAGTTTTCGACATCCGATACCAATGCATAAACAGATTCATATCTTCTGTTCGGGTCAATATGCATAGCCTTATTGATGATCGTTTCTAATACACCTGAGATCCTCGCCAAAGAATAAGGAGTTAACTTATCAATTTTTAATGTTTTAATATTTAGATTGGTCGGTGAATTAACCGCTTTTATTTTGTCGCTTACTGATAAGTCCGTTAATTCAAATCTTTTTGAGTTAGTTAGTATTTCAAACAATACCACACCCAATGAATAAACATCTGTTGTTAAACCACATTGTTCTCCATTGATCTGTTCAGGGGCTGCATAATCGGGTGTATATATCTGGGTTTGGGTTTGTTTGTTTTGGTTGTCATCGATAATTTTGGCTATACCAAAATCCAATAACTTCACTTGACCTTGTGAATCCACTAAAATATTGTCTGGTTTCAAGTCACGATGAACTATCAACTTATTGTGAGCAAAGGAAACAGCACTACAAATTTGTAGAAACAGTTTCAATCTTTGTTTTATTGAAAGTTTGTTTTCAAGACAGTATTTTTTTATATTTTCTCCATCCACCCACTCTGTAGCTATATAAGGAATATTCTCATCAGTTACACCAGCATCAATTAATGTGGCTATATTCTTATGACGCAACTTGGATAGAATGCTTTTTTCATTCTGAAATTTAATCTTTAGGTTTTCATTAATCAGCTCAATTCGGATAGTTTTGAGTGCCACTTTTATGGAGACATCGGCACTTATGGATTCTGCTAAATAAACCCTACCCATTCCACCAGTTGCAATTTTCTTAATTATCTTAAAATTTCCCAAAGTTTTGGGCTGTGATATTTCTAAATGTTCAGTTGAAATTTTCCCTGGGAATTGTCCCATAAAATCCTGATTTTTAGATTCAAGCATTTTCATGACTTGTGTAGCTACGTCTTTATTCCCATTGGCTTTGCTTTCAACAAAGTCTAATTGATTTTTAACATCTAGGTTAACGGCTTGGTCGAATATTTCTTCTATTAACGCCCAATTTTCAGTCGTCATATTTCCTTGTCTCTATTTCAGTTTGTCAAAGTGTAGCATAGATTGATAAATTACAAAAAATATAATTGGCAGTCAACCACTGCCCTTTGCGTACTTATAGAGATACTTTGGCAGTATTTAACTCAGATACAGCAAACAAAAAAACAGGAGTTGCACAATGAAACACCAATTTAATAAAGTTTTAAAGTCTAAGCTGACAAAAATAACAGTGATTTTCACCAATCTATTGCTGATGCAAATCGCATTTTCCGCTCCAATTGATGATTTTGTTATTACGATTAAATCAGATAATCCAGGTGGTCCGTTTACAGAATTTACTATCCCAACCACCATAGGTTTAGTCTACAACTACAATGTTGACTGCAACAATGATGGCACAAATGAGGCAACTGGGGTGACCGGTGATTATACTTGTGATTATGCTGCTCTGGGTGGTGCTGGGGCTTATACGATAAGAATCAAAGATCCATCAGGCGGTTCAGGAGGCACTGGTTTTCCTCGAATATCTTTTGGTGCGGGTGGTGACAGGGAAAAAATAATCGGTATCAATCAGTGGGGTACAGGTCAATGGACTTCGATGTTCCGCGCTTTTTCCGGGTGTAACAATTTAAATGATGCAGGAGGTGCTGCTACTGATACACCTGATTTGTCTGCTGTGGGAGATATGGAAGATATGTTTCGCCTTGCCACTGTATTCAATCAGGATATAGGCGACTGGAATACGACTGCCGTGACGAATATGAGATTCATGTTCCGCGATGCCACTGCCTTCAACCAGGATATAGGCAACTGGAATACGACTGCTGTGACGAATATGAGGTTTATGTTCTGGGGTGCCACTGCCTTCAACCAAGACATAGGTAATTGGAATACGGCTGCTGTGACGAATATGGAGGATATGTTTCGTGAAGCCACTGCCTTCAATCAGGACATAGGCAGCTGGAATGTTGCTAATGTGACAAATATGAGAGGCATGTTTTCTCAAGCTTCTACCTTTGACCAGGATATTTCTGCTTGGGATGTCTCTAATGTGGCTAATTTCGAGGACTTTTTAACAGATGCCGAACTATCCCTTACCAATTATGATGCGCTATTGACTGCATGGGATGGTTTGTTAGACCTAACCGATGACTTGGTTTTTGATGGTGGGAATAGCCAATATTGTAATGCTACAATTGCTAGGATTGATATTATTCTTAACGACCGTTGGGTGTTTAATGATGCAGGATTAGGCACAAACTGTCCTTTTACTGGCTCCTCAATCATAACCGTCGGTCCAGCAGGCAGCACCTGTGACATCACAGTTAGCTCTACTAAAATTCAAGATGCGATTAATTTTGGCCCCAATACAATACGACTGGTCAATACAGAAACTTACAATGAGAATATTATAATAGATGATATTGATATTGATATTGTTGGGGGTTATGCAAATTGTGCTGATGCAGCCAATGGTATTAGAAATCCAGATGACAAATCAATCATCAATGGATCAACCAATACACAATCGACTATAAGAGTCTTTGGTAACAGCCAATTCAATGCGGTAAATCTCACAGGATTAGATATCACTGGCGGCACATCAAATGCTTTAGGTGGTGGAGGTCTTTTGGCTTTTGGTGCAGATGCCGAAATTACTCTTAGAAATGTATCAATCCATGATAATACTGGAAGATTTGGCGGCGGCATTGCAATAATTGCATCAAACAACCGAACCAATCTCCTTGCCGTTGATACCATAATTAATAACAATTCGGCGGATGAAGGCGGTGGTTTATACTGTAAATACGTTGGTACGGGAATTAAACCCATCATCACATTTAGTCTAGAAAGCGGTATTAGTGACAACTCAGCAACAATCGGTGATGGCGGCGGTGTCTATCTTTCACAAGGCTGTGGCTTTACCTTTGCCAGTGGCTCAGCAGATATCTTATCAGACATAGGCATCAACAGAAATACGGCCACACGAAATGGTGGGGGAATATATGCAGAAAGCGAATCAATGGTTAACTTAGTGGGCAATGTAGATGGTTGTGGGTTCTTGTGTATTGGTGACAATACAAACCCAGTAAGTGTGGCATCCAATAGTGCGTTGGAGGATGGTGGCGGTGTTTATGCCACTGGGTTTATGACATCAATTACTATGGAATCTGTTTATTTAACTGCCAATCAGGTTGGTCAAAATGGCGGAGGAATCGCGCTGATTGACACCGCTTCTCTGTTAATAAAAAGAAGTCAAAAAGAATGTTGGGATGAAAACCACTGTAATTTCTTAACCAGCAATAAATCAGGAATAAACTCTGGATTAGGTGGACTTATTTATAACAATAGTTCAACAGCCAATATCAATCAAGCTGAGATAGCTTTTAATCGAGCAGATTTTGGAACCGTGTTATATGGAACTGGAGTCGGCAGCATCACTACCATGAATGGTGATATCATTCGTGATAACTCAGGGATACGTTTCGGGGCTTTTTCACAAGAGGACAATTATGTCTTTAGAGTAGCTTCTGGTGCACAAGTTGATGTTTATCATACAACCATTGCTGACAATGCAGCAGTCAGTGCCGTATTTGGAATTGCTGCCAATGCTGGCTCGGCCTCGGAAATTCGAAACTCAATAATTCATGACAGTTCAAGTGGCGATATTCTTGATGTTAATTTTGGCCCAGTAGATATTACGAGCTGTATACTTCATGAAAAACTTAGTCTGAACCTCCTTCCTTTTCCTATTCGTGTTGATTTAATGGCCGATGATCCGCGTTTTGTTGATCGTGCAGGAAACAATTATCATATTGACCCCATAAATTCTCCAGCCATAGATTTTGCAACCAGTAATAACAGCACATTGCCTGATATGGATTTTGAAACTCGAGGCAATGATTACCCTGAAGTTAATGATCTTTTTGGCCCTTTTGAAGTGGGTGCTGATGAAGCCTATAAACCCAATGAAATGTTCAGTGATGGATTTGAGAATTAAAAAAGGAACAATACAATGATCATTAAACACACAAAAATAACCAACAACACCATCAGTTCTGACTGGATAAAACAAGGTTGGGAAATATTTAAGAGCAATCCTTGGATGATGCACTCTAAAGTTAATTGATAAAATGGGTATAAAAATGAAAACAAGAAAACTAAATATAATTATATTGTTTGTTGTGTTTTTTAATGGGTGTAATTCTCAGGATACATCCGCAGAAAAATCAAAAGCGATGATCAATGAATGCCAAACATTACAAGATGTTGTAAAAAAGACTCTGGTAGTGAGAAAAAACCTAAAATTATTAACATCAAATAATTCAAAAGCAAAAAAACATGAATTAATAAACCGCATACATAAAATTGAAAGCAAATTAGGCTTAAAAGATTTTAGTGCTGAAGAATCATGCAATCAATTGAACCAGTTAAATTTAGAATTGAATAATGTTTTAAATGAAACTTAAGTGGGGAGTTCCATTTTAAAACAATTGAAACAATGTTGTAAAAGAAGGGTGCGAGGTTTTATCCTTACCGCAGGCGGGCATCGGCAAGGCCAAAGTCTCGCACCCGAATAAGGGTTTTAATAGTGAGTGAAGTTAATTGTGGTGGGCAAGCCCACCCTACGACAAAGAAGAAACAAAAGTAAAAAGAGAAACTATATGAAAAAAATATACATAACATTATTAATAACAATAAGCGTGGCATTGACCTCAAGTGGCTTATACGCACAAATTCCTTTAGGAGAAGAGTTTAGCTACCAAGGTGAACTTAACGATGCCAATGGCAACCCACATGATGGTGTGTTTGATTTTAAATTTGTGGCATTTGATGCCAAAGATGATGGTATGGGCACAAATTTAGGTCAGTTTGTTGCCGAAGATGTGACCGTTACAAACGGTATCTTCACCACCCAAATCGACTACAGCCTATTGGGCGACCAACCCTTTGTGGGCAATAAAGTTTGGTTAGAAATCAGCGTGCGTATCGGTACTACTACA
>JAJRQG010000047.1 GCA_024280395.1 Gammaproteobacteria bacterium
TTTTGTAAGGCAGAGAAAGGTGGCCAGCATTGCGAACAGTTTCTAAGAACTCATGACAGCCACGGCCTTATTCCTTTCTCCTAGTTCTAATTATACATCCTATTAAAATTGAACTTGTGTTAGCATAGGATGACGGCGTATTTTTGGAGGCTGCAATGACAGTGGTTTTGTTATAAAATTTGATTGCAACAATCCTTTTCATGTACAGATAAACTATCATTTTGAAGAACACCTTTTTGTTTAATAAAACTTTTATCCGCAAATTGAATGCCCGAATATTTTTTAATAAACCGACCACCCACTATTTCACCTTGTGCTTCTAATCTGGTTAGTTCATAAACACATTCATACCAATTTAGTGGCAATGATTCTTGATCGAATATGGCTTTGCATAAAATTCCGTATCTATTAAGTAAAATTTTCACAATGGCTTTATTGTCAGATGTTTCAACTTTGGGTGCCACACTCCATCGACCCATCATATCCAAAAACGAGGTGTCACTCCTTGATTTTTTTATGTAACGGCCGCGTTGTGCTGGTGACATTGAGAATAATCGCAAGGCGCTAATACCATCACAATATACTGCGCCTAATTTTATTAAGTGAATTAAAGTGTTTTCAATTTCTAGCAACATACAATCCAGATGTTTTTGTATGTCACTGGCATACATCGCACCATGTGTTTCTATCAACTCGATGATTTTCAATCCTTGTTTAGTGTATTGTTCTGGCAAATAAGCAGGTGTTTCAAATATTCCCAGTTTATTCCGTTGTATAAATGTTATCGGTACATTCTTGATACAAGCAATTCCATTGGTACTGATTTGGTTGTTGGGAATGATTCTTTTAAAGATAAACTGGCCTGAATAACACAATGATTCTAGCATATGAAATTGATAGTCTTTAATCCTTGGTTTTAGGATATACTCTTCCCAAATGGATGCGGGAGCTGAAAATCCTTCGAGTAATTTTAACACTTCAATTAAACCATCCATGCCTTCGTGGGTAGCAAAATGTTTATAAATTAGCTTTTGTTGGTAATCTTGTGGTGAAATTAACACATGTGAATTGCGCTTTTTATAATGGGTTTGCTTGCGAATGCGTGCCAATATATGACGCTCGCACCAATATTCATTTTTATCTTCTCCAATGACCTTGAAAACTTTGCCTTGGGTTTCGAGTAGTAATAGTGATTGCAATAAACTGCTGGCTGAAACCATCATGATTGCTTTTATAGTCTCAAAACTGGTGAAACCGATGGTTTCGAGTTTCATAAAGGTGAGTTTGGCTAAATTTTTTGTGTAATTGTCACCTGGTTTTTTGTAGATAGATTCTATTAATGGTTGGTTTTCAGTGGAGAACCAGATTTTATTGAAGATGGATTCCCGCCTTCGCGGGAATGACGGAGGAGTTACTTGGAATGACGGAGTATTTAATTGAGATGACAGTGTATTTGTTTGTAATGACAATACTTTCTTTTGTTTTTTTAATTCTGGCAACCATTCTTGCCCAACACCAATTTCATCATCCGTCATAAACCCTGTAAAATGAATTGCTTCGTGTAATTCATCGGCATTGCGTTTAAAAGGAGATACCGTGCTATTAATAGAATCAATCACAGCTCTGTCTAATTTCTGTGATGGATAAGATTCTAACGTATCTGAGAGTTCCTTGGTCCGTACAGCATTGGTTCGGCGTTCTTCTGCTGGCGCATCATCCAAAAAGGCAAAGTTGCGGGCATTGATAATTGCTAAAGATGCGGGCGATGGAGTATTGGCATCAACAAAATTCACTTTTACTTTATCATCTTTAATGTCTTGCAAGAGTTGCGCTAACCCATCAATATCCATTAGCACCCGAATACAATCATGAATGGCTTGCTTAACCAAAGGATGGTCAGGAATTTCTCTATCACCTGCTAAATTTTCTGCACAGGCAATTTGATCAGGGAATAATTGTGCAATCAGGTCTTCGGCATTGCTGCGTTGAAATTGAGCTGGTACACGTTTACCACCATTTCTTCGTCTAATTGCCAATGCGATTGTAGCATTCCAACGCCATTGTGTTTCAAACATAGGTCGATCGAGTAAAGCTTGTATCAGTGTATATTCGACTGTTTGTGGGCTGAGATAATTAATAATGGTGCTTAAATCAAAACTGTGGCTTTCACTTAATGACAATATTAAAGTATTCTCATCAGCTGCGGCTTGTAGTTCAAAGTTGAAGTTTCGACAGAATTTTTTTCGCAATGCCAGGCCCCAAGCGCGGTTCAATCGTGAACCATAAACCGAATGAATGACCAAATGCATGTCATTATTGTCATCAAAAAAACGTTCGACCACGATGTGTTCTTGCGTAGGAACAACACCCAATACCTTTTTTGTTTTGGCGACATATGCAACCAATTGTTCAGCAGCTTGAGCAGGAATGGTGTATTGTTTCTCAATTTCTTTGGGTTTGTTGGCTAAATCATGGGTTAAATCCGATACCGCTTTGGACAACTCATCCGAACGCCACATGGTTACACCAAACCAAAACGGGATATTGGGCGGTTGTCCGTGGGCATCTTCGACAAAGACAATGCCTTTAGATGATTCAATTTTTAAGATACGGTAGGAATGATTGCCCAAGATAAAAATATCTCCAGGCAAGCTTTCAAATGAAAAATCCTCATTTAACGAACCAATCTTAATGTCTTCGGGCAATAATCGCACATCGTAATCAAACTGATCGGGAATAGTGCCACCGTTGGTAATGGCTGTGAGTCGCGCGACTTTGCGTGGGCGTAATTGATCGCTGACTTTATCGTGAAAAATCATAGCCGTTTGTCGTTGCCTATTGCCGCCATAACCGATGGACAACATCTCAATGACTTGATTGAATTCTTCTTCGCTCATGTCTTGATAAATATAATTGTCACAAAAAAGATGATAAAGTTGTTTTCTGTCCCAGTCTTGCATGGCAATCTCGGCGACAATTTGCTGTGCCAAAACATCAAAAGGTTTAACTGGAAAAAGTGTGGTATCCAGTTGTTTATTGGCAATAGCGTATTTTAAAGCAGTCAATTCCAATAAATCATCAATGGTTGTGGCAAATAGCAAACCCTTGGGGGTTTTATCCAATGAATGACCCGAACGCCCTACTCTTTGTAAAAAGGCTTGAATATTTCCAGGGCTGCCAATTTGACAGACGCAATCAATGTCACCAATATCAATGCCCAGTTCCAGGGATGCAGTCGCCACCAAAGCTTTAAGATTGCCTGCTTTTAAATCTTGTTCGGCTTTGAGTCGGTGTTCCTTTGCCAACGAACCATGGTGTGATGTGACCAATTCTTCGCCAATAATTTCTGCTAAATTTTTGGCCACCCGTTCTGACAAGCGGCGATTATTGACGAATATTAAGGTCGTTTTGTGAGAATTAATCACTTCTTTTAGTCTTTTGTAAACATCCGCCCATTGTTCATTGGACATCAGAGCATTGAGCGGCGAATCAGGAATTTCAATCGATAAATCCAATTCACGCTTATGGCCCAAATTGACAATATATGAATTTTCTTTATGCAAAACAAAATCACGCATTTTTTCAATCGGTTTTTGTGTGGCTGAAATGGCGATGCGCTGTGGTCGTTGTATACACAAGGCTTCGAGTCGTTGCAATGACAAAGTCAAATGCGCTCCACGTTTGGAATTTGCCACCGCATGTACTTCATCAATAATCACTGTTTTAATCGTACCTAAAATCGCTCGCCCTGAGTGTGCTGTTAATAAGGTATAAAGCGACTCTGGTGTTGTGACTAAAATATGCGGTGGTTTCTTACGTATTTTATTGCGTTCGTTTTGCGTGGTATCGCCTGTCCAAGTGGCCGCTCGAATATTTTTATCCTCGAACATAGCATTAAGCTGTTCTAAAGGTTTTTCTAAATTGATTTTAACATCGTTAGATAATGCTTTTAATGGCGAAATATACAAAACCGATAATTGCTTGTCATCATCTTGGGTAAATAGCGTATTCAACGCATACAAAAAAGCCGCCAATGTTTTACCTGAACCCGTAGGTGATGAAATCAATACATCTTGATATTGGCTGATGGCTTGCCACGCTTGAACCTGAACTTCTGTGGGGTTTTTAAATGTTTCTTCAAACCATCCAGTAATTTCTGGGTGAAATAGCTTCTGCCATGTAGCTTTTATCTGCATTATTAAATTTTATGTTGAGAAATAATTAATCTAACCCTTATAATACACGACTTATTTTACAAAACATACAGAGTAGATACATGAAAGATCAAGATTCCATATTTTTCAAAAACTTTTCCTTGATGCTTGGGTTCCTAATTTTACTAACAATCGTGTTGGCCATTGTGGGATACGAAATGCACCACAGCTTGATTGACAGTAATGACATGACAAAAGACAGAAGCGCAATTGCCAAGTCTATTCAATCCGTTTCACAAGTTAATACTGGCGAAGCCATTGTCGCAGTTGCAGATACTGCAGCCGAAGAAGTAACAGTTGCATTTGATGGAACACTTGATGGCAAAACAATCTATGACAATGTATGCATGGCCTGTCACAATACAGGTGCTGCTGGCGCACCCAAATTAGAAGCTGCAGCTTGGACTGAAAGAATGGCTGTTGGCATTGATGGATTAGTAACAAGCGCAATTGCAGGAAAAGGGGCAATGCCTCCTCGTGGTGGACGCGCTGATTTATCCGATGAGCAAATGAAAGCTGTTGTGGAGTTTATGACTGCAGGTTTTTAAAAGGCTAGATTCAACACCATAATAACAACACAAATAAAAAAGCATATCATTTCGATATGCTTTTTTATTGCCCCAAATTATTACATTATCTTACATTCTGTCAAAAGTAAAAAATTAAACCGCAATATCAATCACTTAGATTGATAATTGGCTTTTGACTCTCTTTGCCAGCATTTGTAGAATAGACATTTTTCACTTAAGGTAGCTCAAACTAATATTGAAAATTAAAATGAAAAATTTTATTGTTGCGGCATTAATTGCCTATGGTTTGTATTCTTTTTACCCATCCAATAACTTGGCTGGTTCTATTGCTCAAGGTATTGGCTTTGATGGGCATACCATCACCTACAACGATGAATCCTTTGTTACACAATGGTCATCTTCTGAAAACATTTATGGTTATGTTCGTGTTATAAATCAGTCAAAATCTAAAATCATACCCATCATTACCACCGTTATTGCCATAACAACTGGTGACTACAGTGACCCTGAAATAACCAGATTCGAGTACTCTAGAAATGGCTATTTGATTTATAACTTAAACCCAAGTAAAAAAATAAATGGTAGTGTTACAGTATACAATCTCATACCTTCTAGCGAACATGTCCAAAAAGGCCTGGACAATATTCAAATTGGGGATACTGTATCAATGACAGCCAAATTTTCAACCACAGGAGAACTAAAAGGAGAACGAGGAGGAGTCAGGTTAACTGCTTTTTCCCCCAATGAATATGTGCGCAGCAAGATGACAAAATCAGAAGATCCCAATACCAAACAATATATTGCCTTTGTTGAAAGTGTATAAACGGTGAATGGTTCTTAAACACTAAATATAGATTTATCTTACCAATATTCGCTTAGAATATGTTCTAACAATTATACCATTCTTATTTGGCCCAGAACCAAATAAAATTTTACTTTCTGTATTTAGCGTAAGGGTCTTTGTTACTTTTACTTGTTGTTGGTTTTTTACTGGTGTTAGTATTCTGCTTTTTCTGCACCGGTTTTCTAATATTTTTTCCAGAATTTTCTGATGATGGGTCTGCAGCTTTGCTTCTATTTTTGTGGTTTTTTGGGTTTCTTTTGCGTTTTGGTCCATTGTCTTGTGACCTAGAATTTCTTCGGCCCCCTTTAGGCTTCGAATTGTGTGGCTTTGAATTTTGGGGCTTTTTCAGTTTGACCGTTTTGCTGCTTAATAGCATATCTGGCACATCGTGGTCAGGTTCAAAACCATCTATTAAAGTGCGTTCAATTTTTTTCTTGATCAATTTTTCGATGTCTTGTAACAGTGGTGCTTCATCGGCACTAACTAGAGATACCGCTTCACCGTTGGAGCCTGCTCGTCCTGTTCGACCAATTCTATGTACATAATCTTCAGGAACATGGGGTAAATCAAAATTGACTACGTGTGGCAATAAGTGAATATCGATACCGCGCGCAGCAATATCGGTGGCAACCAATACTTGAACTTCATTGGCTTTGAAACTGGCCAAAGCTTTGGTTCTCGCCGCTTGGGATTTATTGCCATGAATGGGTATGGCGCTGATGCCTCGGCTGTCTAGAAACTTGGTTAATTTGTTGGCGCCATGCTTGGTTCTACAAAACACCAGTACTTGGTTCCATTGATTCTCTTTGATTAAGTAACTCAATAGACGTGATTTTTGTTTTTTATCAACCGGGAAAATTCGTTGTTGAATCGCTTCAACCGTAGTGTTTCTGGGTGTGACTGAAATTTCCACAGGATTATTGACCAATGACTTGGCCAGATTTCTTATGTCTTGTGAAAATGTCGCAGAAAACATTAAGGTTTGACGATTCTTGGGCAATTTAGCGATAATCTTACGAATATCATGAATAAAACCCATGTCCAACATGCGATCGGCTTCATCCAATACCAATACTTCAAGGTGATCAAATTTAACCGCATTTTGATTGTGTAAATCCAATAAACGACCAGGAGTTGCGACCAATACATCAACACCCTTGCGTAATTTTATCATTTGAGGATTGATTTTTACCCCACCAAAAACCACTGTTGAACGAATAGAGGCATATCTTCCATAGTCAACAACACTCTGATGTACTTGTGCTGCCAATTCCCTGGTTGGAGTTAAAATTAACACTCTGGCTTGATTGGGTTTTACCTTTGGGCCTTTTAGTAGATTGCTCAATATAGGCAAAGTAAAACCAGCAGTCTTTCCCGTGCCTGTTTGTGCAGCTGCCATAACATCCAACTCTTCTAATACTGCAGGAATGGCTTTTTCCTGAATTGGCGATGGTTGGGTGTATCCTTTTTGCTCAACTGCTTTTAATATTGATTCTGCTAGGCCTAGGTTATTAAAGTCCATGGTGATTCTCGATTTTTTCTTGTTCAATTATTTGGTTGCGTAGCATACTTGTTTCGGCTCAAAAGTATAGTTTTATAGTGAGTCTATACCCGATTAGTCAATAAACCTAGGGTTGTTGTTCACTATTCCTTCAAACTGATTAAATTACTGAAATTTAGGCTTTATCAAAAAACTAATTTTTTTTAATAAAATATTTAAAGAAACTAGCCATCCAATACATGCTCCTATAGAATGCGCATCTCTTGTTTATTCGCTCTCTCTTTTAAACAAGATTTGCTATCAGGAGTGGTAGTTCAGTTGGTTAGAATACCGGCCTGTCACGCCGGTGGTCGCGAGTTCGAGTCTCGTCCACTCCGCCAAATCTTTTGCATCAACAAGCCCACACTTAACCCAATCTTTCAATCCCAGTGGTTTAAATATCAGGAGTGGTAGTTCAGTTGGTTAGGGATTTAATTTAACGGCCTGTAACGCCGGTGGTCGCGAGTTCGAGTCTCGTCCACTCCGCCAAATCTTTTACATCAACAAGCCCACACTTAACCCAATCTTCCAATTCCAGTGGTTTAAATATCAGGAGTGGTAGTTCAGTTGGTTAGGGATTTAATTTAACGGCCTGTAACGCCGGTGGTCGCAAATACAAGCCCGAGTCTCGTCCACTCCGCCATTTTTTTCATGTATTTAGTTACAACGTTTAACTTTCAAACAGCTTGCATAGCTCCCAACAATTATGGATTTGCCTTGATTTCACCATCATTTGTTTATGCTGTCTAAACGAGAATAAAGGCTTGGAACTCCCAAGTTAGCACTGCCACCTAAAGACTTTCTTTCATCTAAAGACTGTTGATAACTGATTTCACTTTGGCCTGTCTTTGCCTGGCCATAAGCATCTCTAAAGTTTACACCTTTTTTAACTTGCTCCAACGCTTGATCGGTTGCCATCATTTCTGGTGTAATGGCATCAATCATATTTTGTTTGTTGAATTTCATGGCTTTGATTAATCCAGGAATAAGTTTTAATACTTGTTTTGTTAATAACACGCTTTTAATTAAAGGTTCCTTGGTCATTTGCAAATCTCTTTGATAGCCAGAAGGCAATGAAATCAGAGCTTGGATTTGTGCCATACTGCCTTCAATCACTGACACCGATGCGCGCATTAATTCCACCACATCTGGATTGGCTTTATTGGGCATAATGGATGAGCCTGTGGTGTGAGATTTTTCAAGATTGATGAAATTGAATTCACTGGTCATAAACAAACTTAGATCCCATGAAAACCGACGGATATTTAGCATCACTTGATACAAGGCTTGCAATACGACTAGATCAAATTTCCCTCGAGAATTTTGTGCATAAACGGGATTAACTTGTACCCGTTCAAAGCCGAGTTCTTTTGCTACTTGTTCTCTGGGTAAATCTAACGGCACACCAAATCCTGCGGCTGTCCCCAATGGCGAACAATCTAAATATTGAATGGTGGATTGCAATAAATATGCATCATCAATCATGGCTTCAGCAAATCCCAGTAACCAAACCGCCACCGTATTGGGCATGGCTCTTTGTAGATGGGTATATCCTGGCATGGCAGTCTCTTTGTGTTGCGCTGCCAAGTCCATGACTATTTTTGCAACATCGGTGGTTAACGTTTGAATATTCTGTAAATGGTATTTTGTAAACAAGCGAGTACAGGTCAACACCTGATCATTTCTGCTTCTTCCAGTATGGGATTTCTTGCCTAAATCTCCCAATTGTTGGGTTAGATAAAATTCTATCGCCGAATGACCATCTTCATACGAATTATCTAAGACAAATTCATCTTTCTGATAAAGTTCTTTTAACTCAGTTAGGCAATCATGCAATTGTCGGTATTCAGTTTGTGTCAGAATATTGACCGTTTTTAAGCCTCCAATATGTGCTTGAGTCGCAACAATATCAAACACAAACAAATGTTTGTCCAACACAATGTCTTGTCCTGCCATAAAGTCCATTAATTCCGCATCAATGCTTTGATTGTCTTGGTCGCTCCATAAATAATTTTTGTTTGTCATGTTATTCTCTTTGTAAGATGAGCCTTGCCCATCATTGTATTTAACTCCGTCATTCCCTTGTAGAAGGGAATCCACTGACTCGGTTCTTATTAAATTGTGTTATTTTTTCATCATTGAGATCTAAAAGCAATGGATTCCCGCCTTCGCGGGAATGACGCAGAGAGGGTCACTAATGATGCCGTAAGGCTGCATGAATAACGAATTGTTTCTTTGCAAATGACGATTTTAGTCATTTTGTTATTCCCGTATTGATTTTTAAATCGTATTGATTGCTCAACGCTAAATTCATATTTTGTATCGCTTGAGTAGCCGCGCCTTTGAGCAAGTTATCAATACAAACACACAACACCAAATGTTTGTCTTTTAATGTAAAGCCACCGATTAAGACGTTATGAGTATTTTGTACTTGTTGTACTTCGGGTATTTGATGACTGACTTTTATCAATTCGTACTCTTGATAGAATTGCTTATAATGAAACTCTATTTCTTCAACGCTTATATCTGTGTCTAACTCGATAGAAATTGTTAAATGTATGCCCCGAAAAAATTCGGCAACATGTGGCATGAAATGTACAGGTTTGTCCAACACATGCGACACTTCTCTTTCGTGAATATGATCAATCAGCTTATAGGCTTTTAAATTATTCGCGAGACGCTCTGGGTCATTGTTCTCACTGGGTGTACTGCCTGCACCACTGTAACCTGAAACACCAAATATATTCGGCATACCTATGACATGGTCAGTAATTGGCAACAAGCCCAATTGAGCAGCGGTTGCATAACAACCTGGGTTGGCAATGAGTGATTGACCGACAATTCTTTCGGTACAGGTTTCTGGCTGCCCGTAAGTCCAATCTTGATCAAATCTAAAATCCGAACTTAAGTCAATAATACACACGTTTTTTGATAACTTTTGCCACAAAGATTCGTTCTTTTTGGCCAATTCATTGGGCAAAGCCAAAAATATCACATCCAGTGACATTTCCGATAAAGTTTCCAATTCATCTGCTCGATAACATAACTCAACATCTGAAAATTCTTCAATAATCGAATGTACAGATTTGCCTTCAAATGCCCTTGAATAAGCTGCTACTACTTTGGTTTTGGGATGATTGTCTAATAATTTTAGCAATTCAAAACCCACATAACCTCTGGCTCCAACTACTGCAACCTTTATCATCATAACACCTCTTGCCAGCTGTCTTCGACTCTTGCCCCATGCTCCATACAGTCCATTGAATCTTGCAAGCTCATGCCACAACTAAACACTACCCAGCCACCTTTTTTGTAGGAACAGTCGGCCTGTTTGTAATACCAAGCATTGATTTGGTTATTAATACGTGAGCGCCAATAAACTTTCGGGTAGCTCAACAACATCTGCTGCCAAATTGATTTACCCAAACCTTGACCTTGTGCCAATGGCGTAACGGCAAATTTATTTAAGTAAGCCACACCATTATGACCCTTTGTAACCAAGGCTGCAGCTTGACCTGATTCTGAAATAATCAAAGATTTTAAATCCACATTGTTAAAGAAACCTTTCTTTAACTTCTTCTTAAATGTCGACTCAAGTAAACTTTTCAATTGCAACTTAACCGCTGTACCCATAAGACTGTGGTTATTAACATGTTCTCCCATCGAAACAAAGGTGCCTTTGCCTTTGTGGGTAAATAACTCTTTTGCCAATTCAGATGCACTGGTAATAGACACACTTAACTTACGTGGCATCGGCTTTAACAATTGGTAAATCTGTTGAATTTTTAACTTCATACCTGAATGTAGCCAAGGTTGTGACATTAAGTCTTCGTATTGATTAATCAATTGAACCGCAGAAATTAGTTGATTATTCTCATTCAACAAACCACCCGTTGGTGTCACAAACAATACTTTGGCTGGTTTTGACTCCCAAACCAATTTTCTTATCGCTATATCGGCATTGATATTCATGACTTGTCCATTGTCATCAACTCTCAAACAACTGATAATTGGCACTTGCTTATTGGCGATGGCTTGATTTATTTTATCTAAGTTAACTTGTTTAATCTCACCCACGTGGCCATATTTTTCTTGATCCAAATAGTCACAAACAAAAACCTCATTGAATATACTCATGGTTGAAATATCAACCGCATCCAAGGCTGAAATCAGTTTGTCATGGACTTGTTTAATGACGGGTTGAATAATTTGCAGCGTTTTATCGTCAGTAACACGCAATCCATCCAGTTTATTCACAACAATGTTTTGTTTGGCAATTTCTTTGTCCAATTGCGGTCCCGCACCATGCAAAACAATTGGAGTTAAGCCCAAATGGGTAAGCAATGACAAAGATTGTGCCAATTGTTCAAGCTCGGTTTCAATCACATTGCCACCGACTTTAACCACCGCGAATTTCACCTGATTGGATTTTTTGTAGTGGTCCAAATAGTATTGAGCTTCGGTAGAATTGCCCAATTGCAACAGAACTTCTCTGATTAATTTTTGAATAGGAGTCATGACTGAATCACCTTTCTGTAAATTTCAACTGTTTTTTCTAGTTCAGATACATAGACCCATTCATCAATGGTATGTGCTTGTTTAATGTCACCTGGGCCCAAAACAATGGAAGGAAATCCTGCTTGCGAGAACAAGGCAGCTTCAGTCCAAAAATCAACCGCACAGGCAACTTGAATATTATGTGTTGAGCAAAATTCCAGCGATTCTTTTTCATTTTGACCATCTGCAGGCAGTGGAGGTGCTATCATGCCAGCTCGCCAATGACTATCACTATGGCTTGAATTGTCATAAGCTTTCAACTCTTCAAATACTTGTTTGGATGACATGCCTGAAGGTACCCTGGCACTAAAATCTAAATTGACTTTCTCGGCTATCATATTGTTCTTTTCTCCGCCTTTTATCACACCCACATTAAAACATATACCTGCTGGGTTGTTTTTACTCACATGGCTTTTGGCATAGTCCAAAGCTTTACTCAACCACTGATTGGCCTTATGAATAGCATTTTCATGTAAGGCTATTGCCATTGAGGAATGGCCACAAGCACCCTGAAACTCTATATAAGTAGAAAGATAACCCCTATGCGAAACAACCGCTTGTGAATTGGTGGGTTCGGCAATAATAACTTGTTGGTATTGGCTTAAATCATTGTTATCAATAAATGTTTGAACACAACAACCGTTAGCCCCTTCTTCATCGCTGGTAAATACCACTGCTAAATTTTCACAATCTTCAGCCAATGTCATTAAACAAGCCGCAGCACCTTTGATATCACAACTGCCTCGGCCATAAGCTTTGTCATCAACAAGGGTCAATTGGAACGGTTTCTGCTGCCACTGTTCAATGGTACTGGCAGTAACTGGTACCGTGTCTAAATGTACATTAAACAACACATTGGGTTTTCCTTTAACTGCATAAAAGATGACATGTCCATCACCCAAATCAGTGATTTCAACATTGAATTGATACTTTTCAAAATGTTTTGTTAATTGTACATACAATTTGTCTTCTTTGTATATTTCCCGAGGAGGATTCTGCGTGTCTTGTTGAATTAGAAAATCCAAATATTTTAGTATTTTATTTATCATAATTTTTGTACATTGTTATTGTTTACTTTTCCTTAAAAAGTGTTTAATTGCTTTAATAGTACTTATTGTAAGTCTTTCCCAAATATTGATAGGCTAAGAATAATACGTTTTCTTCCAGCCCATCATCTGGATTGTACTTTTCATAAAAACCTAGATCACTTCTAATTTTTTTTGATGACACATAAAAATCTTGTTTATAACCACAGTCTTCACCTAAATCAACTTGCGCTTTAATCTTGCCTTTCCAACCACAAACTTTAGCAATTTTACTAATCCATTCTGTTTCTGTATAATCAATTTCTTCCGAAATGTTATATATGTGTTGTCCTGTTTTATGATGTTTGATTGTTAAGAAAACACCAAAAGCACAATTTTTATGTAAAGCTCGTGAGAATTTCCAGTTTTTCTTATGAGATGGAATCTCAATTTCATTTTGTTTTTGTAACATTGGGATTAAATAATCATCTATTCTAGTGGAATCAGGAGATCCATAAATTGCTGGCAATCTTATAATAGTTATATTATCGATACGTGATGAGTAAATATTTTCAACTGCTAATTTATCGTATTTTTCACCCTCAGGGCCCAGCTTTTTCCTCAAAGTATCTGTTTCAATAATTGGGCATTTTTGATAATTTACTTCTTCAGTTTGATGTAGTTTTGCATAAGCAGAATAAACATCAATACTAGATAAAGCTATCAAGGGAATATTTTTATCTTTTATCAAATCAGCTAAAATCATGGCTTGAAGCCTAGTAAAAGGAATCATGTCGACAATTATTTTTGGTTTAAATTTACTTATTGCACTGCTAAGATCATTGCTATTATTCCTATTTCCTTGAAAAGAATTCTCTGTTAAAAAATTTTTACCGCTACGTGTAAAAGTAGCAACACTATAATTATTATTTAATAATTCTTTTATTAAATGTGGACCTATAAGTGAGGTGCCGCCGATTATTAAAATTTTCACCTTCTTACCTTGTTAACCAATGTGGTTGCTTGTCCAGCCAGTTTAATAAATCCAAGTGCATCTTCAGGTGACCAAGGAGCAGATTGTGCATAGACTGTATTTTCATCTTGAACAATATAATCCGAATCAATGGCTGTCGCAATCAAATTGCCACCTTCTGTATAAAGTGTTACCTCACCTGTTACATAAGATTGCGAACTGGATAAATAAGCTTCCAAGTCAGTCTTGTGTGGATCATGAAAATAGCCGTTGTAAACCAATTCGGCCCAACGGTTAGAAATAACAGAATTAAATTGATTCTGAAATTTAGAATTGACCGTATCTTGCAAAGCCTGATGTGCAATTAACAATCCATCGATTGCAGGGCATTCAAATACGATTCGCCCTTTTAAACCAATACTGACATCACCCGTATAAATGTGCCTGCCAACACCATACTGTCCCAATTGTTGATTAAGTTCCTCAATAATTTGAACACCACTAAGTTGTTCACCATTTAAACTAACTGCTTCGCCTTTTTCAAACCCGATTTTTATTGTCAACGGTTTTTGTGGCCAATCTTTCCTCTGTTTGACCCAAAGATAGGACGAATCATCGGGTTGTTGGAACTCATCAATTTTACCACCTGAAATAGTCACACCCAACATGTTTTCATTGATTGAATAGGCTTTGTGTTGCGATGCTACCTCAATTCCCGCTTTAGACAATTCTTCAATTTCATAATCCCTGACAGCCGACACTTTTGCTTGTAAGTCTCTGATGGGCGCTATGATACTATAATCTCCAATGCTTTTAACCGTTTGGTCAAACCTGAATTGGTCGTTGCCCATTGCAGTACAGCCGTGAGCAAAAATATCGGTATTCAGTACATCACACAACTGTAAACATTTTCTTACAATCATGTATCTGTCTGAACACAGTAGTGGGTATTCATTGTTCATGCGCGCATGTGACCAAACCAAAGGTGTAACGAATTGTTTCCAAATTTCATTTTTTATGTCAAATGAATAATGTTTGTATGCTCCCAATTCATAAGCTCTTGCCTCAATTGAGGCAATTTCATCGTCATTGATGCCTCCAGCATTGACAAAAACCGAGTGAATTTCATAACCTTGTTTCACCAAAGTATGCAAACAATAGGTGGTGTCTAAACCACCTGAAAATGCCAATACTAATTTTTTACTCATGATTTTTCTCCACTCTTCACTTCACAAAAGATATTCATTAACATAGCTTTTTGCGCATGCAATCTGTTTTCTGCTTCTTCCACTGCCACACAATAATCAGCATCCATCACTGCATCGGTGGCTTTTATATTTCTTCTAAGGGGCAAACAATGGCTAAACTTAGCTTGATTGGTCAGCGACATTTTGTGTTGATCCACCATAAAGTGTTGGTATTTCCTGCGCTGTTCCCATTCTTCTTTGGGGTTCCCGTAAAACGGCAATGCTCCCCAAGATTTAGCATAAACAAAATCAGCATCTTTATAGGCTTCTTCTATATCATGGCTAATAGTAAAAGTTGAGCCGTTATCTGCACAATTTTGTTTGGCCAGCTCGATGTATTTTTCATCTAGAATATAGTCAGGGCTTGGGCATAGCAATGTCACATCCATACCAAACTTGGATGAAATAGATATCCCAGAGTTTGCCACTGCTGTATTCAATGGTTTTGGGTGGTAGGTCCACGTCATGAGGAATTTTTTATATTTAACTTCACCCAAATGTTTCTTAACAGTCATCATCAGCGCCAACTCCTGACAAGGATGGACAATGGTCTCCATATTAATAATCGGCACTGTAGCATACTTGGCAAAGGCTTTAATCACCAAGTCTTGTTTATCAATCTGCCAGTCAATAAATTTAGGAAAAGCACGAATAGCGATTCCATCCACATAAGTCGACAACACCGCTGCCACTTCTTTGATGTGCTCTTCAGCTTCGCCATCCATAACTGTGCCATTTTCAAATTCAATGCCCCAAGCATCTTTTCCGGGTTGTAGAATAACAGCCACTCCACCCAGTTGTTGAATGCCTATTTCAAAAGAGGTTCTTGTACGCATAGAAGGATTGAGAAACAACAAAGCAAAAGACTTGTTCTTTAAAGATTGATTGTGAGGATCATTTTTTAACCGATTGGCATCAACAAGCAACTGATTCAATTCAGCTTGTGACCAATTTTCGGTATTGATAAAATTTTTGTGACTTACTTTGTGCATTTCTTGGCTCCAATATTATTAATTTGACTAAGCCAGAAACAAAAAAACCTGGCATTTGCCAGGTTTTTTAAGAATTTGTTTGTTTAAATAATTATCACAATGTCTTACAACCTGGCATAAATTTGCTTCGGCGTAAGCGTCGCGCAACAACAGAAGCATTGACTGCATTTTGATATTTTCCTGCTTGTTGTTGGTTAGATTTCATTGTTAATAGTTTAATAGTTGTGCAAAGTCTAACAAGCAAGTTTTTATAAAACAAGCGTTAATTGTGAATAGATGGCATTATTATATTAAAAATCACTAATATAACAGTTTTGCTTGAATTCATTTCCGTAAATTGACTTACATCAAGGTTTACTTAGAGGTAAATACTAAAATGCACCCATTAAATCAATTCATGAATAGGAGTGAATAAATATAATGAAAAAGAACTTATTGGCCTTAGCAGTTTGTGGCCTTTTACAATCTGCTGGCGCGTCTGCTGATGAAACTTTTTTTGATTCTATCAGCAATGGTGATGCAAATCTAAATTTCAGATATAGATACGAGTTTGTCGATCAAGATGGCTTCAATAAAGATGCCAATGCATCAACATTAAGAACACGCTTAAATTATAAAACCAAAGCATACAAAGGCTTTAGCTTTTTTATTGAAGCAGACAATATAACCGAAGTAATCGGAGACAATTACAATGCAGCAGCTGGTAATTCTCCTGGAAACACACAGTATCCAGTGGTCGCTGATCCACAAGGAACTGAAATTAACCAAGTTTGGTTCAATTATGCCTTTAATAAAAATGCAGGGGTTAAAGTGGGGCGCCAAAGAATCAACTTAGACAACCAACGTTTTATTGGTGGCGTAGGTTGGCGTCAAAATGAACAAACTTATGATGCTGTTTCAGGCAATTTCAATATCTCTGGTTCAAAATTATTTGTATCTTACATTGACAATGTCAACCGGATTTTTGGTGAAGATGTGGCAGCAGGAGACCACGATAACTCCACTGTTTTAGCAAACTGGTCCAATAAATTTGAAGATTTTGGAAAGTTGTCTGTGTATTATTATGACATTAACAACAAAGATGTAGCCGCTTTTTCTACTGGGACATTTGGTGCTAAATTTGCAGGCAATGTTGAAAAATTCAATTATGGTATTGAGTTTGCCACACAAAATGACGCACACAACAATCCGGTAAACTACACTGCCAATTATTACCGTTTTGATGGCGGTTATAAACTGGACAAAGCCACTTTATATGCTGGATATGAAGTACTAGAAGGAGATGCCAACAAAGCTGGAGCTGCATTCAGGACACCCTTGGCAACATTACATGCATTTAATGGTTGGGCTGATAAGTTTTTAGGCACACCACAAGATGGATTAGAAGATTTCTTTATTGGTGCAAAAGGAAAAATAAACGGGTACAAGTGGAATGCTTTGTACCATGATTTTTCTGCGCAAGATGGTGGACGAGCCTTAGGTACTGAGTTCGATGTATCTATAGCGCACAAACTCAATAAAAATGTTTCTTTATTGCTTAAAGGTGCATTTTACAATGCAGACACTCATGCCTCTGACACCAAAAAGGTATGGCTTATGGTTTCAGGAAACTTCTAAATATCCTCATAACTAATGAAAAGGTGCATTTGAGTTGCACCTTTTTTTATGTCATTGATTTTTATACTAACAGTTATTTTACCCACAATGCTAAAATACACCCATGAAATTCGTTGATGAAGCAAAAATCGTAGTAAGAGCAGGACATGGAGGCAGTGGTTCTGCCAGTTTCCGTCGTGAAAAATTTGAACCCAAAGGTGGACCTGATGGTGGAGATGGTGGCAAAGGTGGCGATGTCATTCTCATTGGACATGAAGGATTAAATACACTTATTGACTTTCGACATAAGAAAAATTTTGAAGCACTTCGTGGTGTCAGTGGTAGAGGTCGACAAATGTATGGTAAACAGGGAGATGATTTAATTATCAAAGTACCCGTGGGCACCGAAGTTTACGATCTTGAAATGGATATCAAAGTTGGTGATATAACCGAACATGATCAGGAGCTAGTCGCTGCAGCGGGTGGCAAAGGCGGCTTAGGAAATATGCATTTTAAAAGTTCAAGAAATCGTGCACCCATGCAATTTACTCCCGGTGAAGAAGGACAAATTAGGAAACTTAGACTTGAATTAAAAGTTTTGGCGGATGTCGGCTTATTGGGCTTTCCCAATGCTGGAAAATCAACTTATGTTGATGCTGTTTCACATGCCAAACCCAAAATTGCCGATTACCCTTTTACCACTTTGTATCCTGCTTTAGGCGTAGTCAGCATTGATTCTGAAACCTCGTTTGTGGTGGCTGATATTCCAGGACTGATTGAAGGTGCAGCCGAGGGTGCCGGATTGGGCATTCAATTCTTAAAACACTTACAACGCACTGGCTTGTTATTACACATGGTAGAACTGCCTGCCTTTGAAGGCATGGCTGATCCAGTTGAACAATTTCATGCTTTAGAACATGAGCTAGAGAAATTTTCTAACGAATTACAAGGAAAAGAAAGGTGGTTGGTGTTTACCAAAGCCGATTTGATGTCGCCTGATGAGGTCAAAAGTAAAGTTAAAGAATACACCAAAACCATTGGCTGGAAAGGACCTGTCTTTACCATTTCTTCGGTTGCCAGACTGGGTTTAACCGACCTTAACCAACACATAGCTGACTATTTGAGCCATTCTGATGAAGATATTTGGGATTAAAAACTGCGACAAAATCAAGAAAACCATACTTTGGTGTGCCAGTAATGGCCGCATGTGTGAATTTCATGATTACCGAGTTGATGGCATTGATGAAAAGTTGTTAGATTTATTCTTAAAACAATATACCTTAGAAGAGTTGGTCAATAAACGCAGCACCACTTGGCGGAATTTAAACGATGATGAAAAATCCAATTTAAATACAGCAATAATCATAGCCAACCCTACACTTTTAAAACGTCCAATAGTTGAAATTGAAGGTCAGTTTCATATTGGGTATTTCCCTGAAAAATGGGCAATTTAGCAAATGCTCATACTGCAAGGTGGGCTTACCCACCAATAAAGCCATCAACAATGGTGGGCAAGCCCACCCTACGACAATGACATTATCAGTAATCAACTTATCCCAAACATTGATTCGCATAGATTCAATCACCCCTAATGACAAAGGGTGTCAAAAACTCCTTGCACAATTACTTGCTGATGTTGGGTTCAACATAGAACATGAGAAATTTGGTGATGTGGACAATCTATTTGCTTGGCATGGTGAACAATTAGGTAAAAGTTTGTTATTTGTTGGACATACCGATGTTGTACCAACTGGTGATGAAAAATTATGGAAGCACCCTCCTTTTAGCGCAACAATTGATGGTGATTATCTATTTGGCCGCGGTTCAGCGGACATGAAAAGTGCTGTGGCGGCTTTTACCTTGGCCATGATTGACTATGTTAAAAGCAATCCAAATCACAAAGGCAAACTGGCTTTGATGCTCACTAGCGATGAAGAAGGGGTAGCTCAAGATGGTATTAAAAAGATGATGCCGCATATTGCTCAGACTCATCATTTCGATTATTGCTTAGTGGGCGAACCATCCAGTTCAAAAGCTTTGGGCGATACAGTGAGGATTGGCAGACGTGGTTCTTTGCACGTGACGATAACCATTCACGGCAAGCAAGGGCATGTGGCCTATCCTGAGAAAGCTAAAAATCCTGTTTTTTTATCCGCGGATTTAATCAATGATTTATCCCAATTCAAGTGGGACAATGGCAATGAAGATTTTCCACCCACCAGTTTTCAAATATCCAGTGTAAAAACATCAACCAACACCTCAAATATTATTCCTGCTGAGATGATAATTCAAGGCAATTTTAGATACAGTCCTGAGTCCTCTCAACAAAGTATTCAGACTCAATTGGGAACAATATTGAAACAAAACAACCTGAATTATTCATTAAATTGGGAATTATCGGGCTTGCCCTTTCATAGCAAAAGCCAGGTATTAAAACAGGCGCTTAATGACAGCATTATGAGAACTGCCCAACAAAAACCACAATTTAATGCTGCTGGCGGTACTTCTGACGGACGATTTGTTGCCCCATTTGGTGTAGAAGTTGTAGAATTGGGCGTTATTAATGACAGCATTCACCAAGTCGATGAAAAAGTATTGGTTGAAGACGTGGTTAAACTAGAAACAATTTACCGAGATATCATTGAAAACTTATTGAAGAGACCTTTGCATAACTAAGTGACGAGTAAAAAATGATTAAATTCACCAACTTATCGTTGAAAATCTGGCCAATAGCCAGCTATTACCTGCAATTTTCGCCTCAAT
Source organism: Gammaproteobacteria bacterium (assembly GCA_024280395.1). GTDB lineage: Bacteria > Pseudomonadota > Gammaproteobacteria > Xanthomonadales > Marinicellaceae > NORP309. Next base: position 20,282 of record JAJRQG010000047.1, read on the forward strand.
TTGGCAAATTTTCTCTATTTTTTCTTTCGCCATATAGTTATGCAAAGGTCTCTTGAAATGAAAACCCTATTTTACATCATACTTTTCTTTGTCAGCCTTCCTTCACATGCACTGAGCCCATGGCTTGAAAAACTTGAAGAAAAAGACAAACAGGAACAATTAGACTTAAGATGGGTGGCATCGGGTGGTGAAATGGATATTCAGTTCATTCACAACAAGTTGAATACCATGAAAATAAAATTGTCTCCGAAACCTCAGTTTCCAAAAAAACCATGGGACAAAAACCACATGGTTTTTCCAATTCAATCCAAATCGAGTATGTCTCTACAAGTGCCTTATGGCAGCATCGAAAAAGTAACTGACAGTAACTTACGAGCCAAGACCCACTTTTCTTTGGCCTATGGCAAAAAACGAATCAAAATCAAGTCCTTGAAATTTGTTCACAACCCAAGAAAAAACAAAGATTTAGATATTGTTACTTTTAAATTGATTGATCAAAAAGGCCGCCACCTTTTCAACACCAACAATGTTCACATCCAATACAGCAAAGACAGAAAATTATTACAAATGAAACACATGGATATCTCTGCATCAAAGGAATTGGCGCTATTGTTGGATATACCAGAATTAACACATCAGCTATTGGGGCAAGTTAGTACCTATAGTTACCTGAAAATTCCTAACAATGCCCAGTTCTATCTTAAAGGCTCGGCCTGTTTTGAAAACTTACAAGATGTGGTGAATTATAGTAATTTCACAGATATCCAACTGGTGGGAATGCCAACTTACAACAGTTCCGAACCCATTAACTGGCTTGGAAATGTTGATGGGACAAATGAAATAATATTGGTCCCTTCTGCCGAGCTATTTAATGTTGGTACGGCTGACGTGTCTTGGCATCCAAAGTTTTCAGGAAATTATGAACCCTACAACACTGACCAGCACCCGTACTTAGTTTGGTCGGTTTACCGTGAAATAGACAATCGCTTTGAGCAAATCGGTTTATCTGGTCTAAAACATGCTTTTTATGCCACCAACTACAATTGCAGTTGTAGTGGAGGATTTATTCTAGGTATAGGTTGTGGTGACATTTATGGAAAAGCCAGCAATGACTTATCTAGCGCCCTAGGACCACGATCAGAACTCGAGTCATTCACAGGCATCTGGCAAAGTTGTGGTTCTTTCTTTGATCCCAATTGCGATGGTATTGAGGACGGTGGATCGGGTAGCACTTCAACAGGAGAAAACCGACTAACTATCGACCCTGCTGATATCGTTCCAAACTTGGTTATGAGTGCCTGGTATGTGGTGCGTGATGACATTGATATTTTCAACTCTATGGGCTACAAACGCTTTAGTCCAGAATTGGTTAATTCAACTTGGGTCATGAACATTGACACATCCTTTGCAAATGGTGCTGCAATTAATAACTATGTTCCTGCAAATACTTTGAATAAAATGCAGGCTTCTCATACCATTGCTACCGGTGAAGGTCATTTATCCGTGGCAGTTAAAGTAATAGATTTGGGTGCTGGTTTATATCGTTACAATTATGCAATTGAAAACCATGATTTCGATCCACAGTTTAACGCTTACCATATCCCACTGGATGCTTCAGCATCTTTGACCGATACAATCTTTGTTGATACAGATAAAAATACTAGCAATGATTGGCTTTTTAATCGCACAGGAAATGTGTTAAATATTATTGGAGCTGCCGGCAATTCACAAGACTGGGGAAACATGTTCAGCTTTTCTTTCACTTCTAACAATGCTCCAGCAAAAGCCAATATCGTTCTTGATGTGAGCAATCCTATAATAAACCAAACTATTAATGTATTATTGCTGGCACCTATTGATTTGTTTTCTGACAGCTTTGAGTGATTTCAACCTCTCCGATTGACAAAATTCATTGTTGAATCCACGATTTTCTCATTTTGTAACTTTCCAGTCTTTCAAGAAAAATTCTGCGATTTTCGCTGTCTTCAGGCAATCCTTCTAAGACCTTTTGTTGTAACTTAATGGCACGATTGAAGTCTGAGATAGCGGCATACACTGCTGCTTGTGTATCCAAATAAGCCAAGGGCATTGCATCTAAACTGCTGCTGTAATGACTTGAAACTGCTGAAAATACTTTCAACGCTCTTTCTGGGTTTCTGCATTTCTTATCAGGCGCTGTTGCCAATGACCATGCATGGTCATTGTAGGATACAATGTTGTCCTTTGCTTCGGCTTTTTCATACCATTGGTAGGCTTTTAGACAATCACTGGGATGCGTTTCATTGCCTCTAATATAAATGGAAGCTATACTATAGATAGCATCCGCATGACCAAATTCAGAAGCCTTCATATACCACTCTAGGGCTTTATTCTCGAGCTCTTCATAATCGAACATTTGTGCTAACTCATACATGGCTTGTGGATAGCCCATTTCTGCCGATTTTTGCATCCATAATTTGGCTTGCTGATAAAATTTTTCATTATCGACACTTTTTTCATCAAATTGCGTCGCAATAAAATAGGCAGACTCTGCATGGCCTTTTTCTACCTGATCCAACAAGGATTGTGGAATAGTGATTGAGTCTTCTTGCGCAAGACTTGCCAAAGACAAAAACAGTAAGAATAATATTGTTTTAAGCATATTTTTTTAGTTCCTCAGAAAAAAACTCACCCCGCTTTACATAACTGTCAAATTGATCAAAACTTGGTGCCCCCGGCGATAACAGTATTAGACCATTTTCTTGGGTGTTTTTCACCGCATATTTGATTGAATCTTTAAGGTTGTTCTTTAGTATATAATGACATGTTGCATTTTTATCTTTTAGCAATGATATGATTAACCCTGCATTTTGTCCCGACACAATCATTAGCTTCGGGCTATTCAGCATTAGATTTTCAACAAACTCACTCCAATCATGCCCTCGATCATAACCGCCAATTAACAGAGTTGTATTTGACAAATCAATGGTTTTCAGTGCTGCAATGGTCGCCATTGGGGTCGTTGCTATACTGTCATTAATGGCATAATGTTTGCCAATTTTTCCCAAAGATTGTAGGCGATGAGCCAATGGTTTGAATGATTTGATCGAATTTAAAGATTTTTCTCTATCCAGATTACATTCATCACAAACCATCAAAACAGCCGCAATGTTTTCTAAATTATGCGAACCCATTAATTGAATATCTTGCAAAGATAATAGAGAGTCATCCTTATCGTACAGCACATCATTTTTCACATGGTAGCCGTTATCAATATTAAAATATTTTGCTAAATCATCACTGACCAATTCATTTAACTTTGAATTTTGTGCGTTGAGGATTTTTAATTTCGCCAACTCTAAAATTTTTAATTTATCCGCAAAATAATTATCGACACCTTGGTGCCAATCGATGTGTTCAGGGAATAAGTTGGTAATCACTGTAATATCGGCTTGAATATTGCCATCATAAATTTGAAAGCTAGATGACTCTAAGACAATGTAATCGCAATCAGAACTTGACCCAATCAAAGGTTGCCCGATATTGCCGACCAAATTCACATCTAAACCCTGATCCGATAAAACATGTGCCAAAAGACTTACCGTAGTACTTTTGCCTTTGGTGCCTGTGACCGCAATTACTTGTGGAACTTTTTCATTGGCAAACCACAAAGCTGTGGGTGAGGTAAATAAGACCTTAGACTGCTGGACAATAGATGTATATGGACTGATACCTGGTGATTTAATCACAATATCATATTGGTTCAGTAAATCACTATCCACATCTTCAGTGATACAAGTATATGTATTGATTTGCTCATCTACACTGCACAATACGCTAAAATCAATGTTCCTCTTGGATAAATATTCAGCAGTGGCTTTCCCTTCAACACCAAAACCCCAAATTGCAACTTTAGATTGTTGTAAGTGTTTCAATGACAATGGTAATTTTGACTTCAATACTTTAACCAACTTGTCTCCAAACCATTCATCCTTTTTCAAAATTTTAAAAAAAGCATCTTGGCTTTCTTGAATCTCCCCCACACACTCAAAAGGCTTAAAACCTTGAATACCCATCAACTCTTCAAAACCTTTCTGTTGAGACAAATCATCTAATAAGTTATGTCCAAATATTTCTAGTAACTGTATTTTTTCTATAAATGGCGCCAAACCCAAAAATACAAATCGACATTTCGGACAATTACAACACCATTTGCTATTTTTATTGTGTGAACCATCAATGTGGAAATTCCGATTGCAACTTGAAAACACAGGAAAATACTGCGGATAATGGCTAAATTTTTCTAATATCTCCAGTTCTGAACGACTTCTTTGTTGTGAGTAATATCGAATAAGGGGAGTGATTTCTGAGGCCAAAATTGCCGATAAATCTTTTTCAAATTCATGGCTTTTAGAATACTGGTGATTGACCTCATCTCCATCTGAATTGATAGTATTGGCGCTATCTGCTGATTTTTCATTAGAAAAAACCACCTCAGTACAATCAAACAATAAGGCAGTTAATATTGCAATCGAAGAATTTATCGCCGTTATTGGTATATGACCATTAAATCCTTTGCCCGTTTTGTTATATTCTATTAGTTTCGGGGCAATCTTACGATGTACTTGAATCAGTGGCAAATCAATAAACTCAGCCACTTCTTTGATTAACTCTGAATTGCCCACCATAAATAAAGTGATGTCTTTGCCTTGTTGTTTTAATTCTTCAACCGTAACTAAGGAATCTTTGCCTCCACCCAAAGCAACTAAAGATTTTAAAGGGGTTAGTACCCTTTTATTTAAAGAGGGTTCAAATAAAAGGCTACTGACCCGTTTGAAATCTCCACCAGAGAAACTAATCCTATCTTTTAAACTAACATCATTCTCAAAAGCCAATTCTGCTAAACCATGCTTCCACGTTTTTTCTATGAATTGTGCCAATAGTTTTGATGATTGATAACTGTTAAATAATATTTCTTTCGCCAATCCCGCTTTGTAATAACTCACGCCACACATCAAATGAATCAATTCACAGGCCTTATCAACCTCACTTTTTACCAATTGATCGAATTCAAAAGATGGAAATGACAACACTTCGGTGACTTTACCCAATTTCTCAATTTGATAATTTAAGGCCAAAGTATGATTGTCCACATCTAAATACCAATCAAGGAATGTGAACTTATGATGAAATGATTTTTGCATGCCGTTATTTTAACAAGTTTATAGGCAAAAAAAAGCCCTCTTTTCAGAGGGCTGCCAAATAAATGGCAAGGGAGGGAGTTTAAATGAAATAAAAAGTTTAATATTCAGCTACTTGCACATTGATTTGTACTCTCACTTTATCACCAGGATGATTTTGCAAGCGTGTCTGGTAAGTACGGCCATTGTATTCGTAACTAACATTGTATCCAGTAATTCGTTGTTCTATGCGATATTCTCTTTGGTTATAACAAGATCTTCTAGGAGCATTACCACTGTAATGTCCTTGCGGCCTAGCGTTTGATCCAATAGCGGATCCGACAATAACCCCTGCTGCAGTTGCTGCTTGTCTGCCATGTCCTTTGCCAAAACGATTGCCAATAATTCCACCAATTATACCGCCCAGAATGGCGCCTCCACCATTGCTGGCACGCTGTGGTCTGTTGTGAGGTCTGACACGATTATCATCGCAAACTCTGCGATTTTGTGGAATTCTGTATTCTTCATATATAGGCTGTACATCCACTACTTGAGCATAAGTATAGTCCTGATCATAATATCCAGCCAATGCAGTATTGGAGATTGAAATTAAAGCAAAGCCAATTAGGAATATTTTTAATGTTTTCATGCTATCACCTCTTAAGGTTTATTAAAACTTAGTGACAGTTTAGCGAAATATCAATGAATGAAACCTGAACAATGGATTTTTCAACCTAGTTATATAACAAGGAAATAAGGGCAAGTGTAGATTTTTTGTAAAGAAACATGCTATGATGTCTAGTTATGAAATGTTGGCATCAAAAGGAATCGTGCCATTTATAGTCACAATTTGTGATTTGAATCACAGATTGTCAATTAAAAATACGGAAAATTAACAGAATAAGAACCTTCTATATTCAAATTGTAGTATGTGGAAATATTAATGAACTAGCAGAGCCTGTTCTCTCTGCTAGTTCGTGCACAACCGTGGAGTTGCGCAATCCCACTAAAATAGCTACAGTTGGAGTTTTGACCAGACTCGCGTCGTAGCATTTACCCACGAGCTTCCATTATAGAAGGTATTTATAAAAAA
>JAJRQG010000048.1 GCA_024280395.1 Gammaproteobacteria bacterium
GGTCACAGACATTCAATACTATTTGTCCTCCAAACCTTTAATTGCCAGCGGTGACAGTTTAGGTTATAAATTTCAAAAGTTACTTAAACGCAATAGAATAGCCTCAGTTTTTGGTGCGATTATCATGGCTTTTCTAATTGCATTGCCAATCTATATGTACCAAACCAATTTAGAAATCAAAAAACAAAGAGACATTGCCAAAGAAACATCGGATTTCTTAATAACTATTCTTAAAGGTGCTTCACCATTGGGAGTTAATGGCAAGGAAACCAAATTATCGGATGTCTTGTCAATGGGAGAACGCCAAATTGAATATGATTTTAACGATCAATTGCCCTTAAAAGCCAAGATGTACGATACCTTGGGTGTTATTCAGCACAATATCGGCAACAATGAAAAAGCCATTGAGCATTATCAGAAATCTGAAATGATTTATATTGCTTTAAATGACCGCGAAGGCCAGTTAAAATCTTTGGGTCAACAAGCCATTTATGCCACTAGATTGGGTGAAACACAACAAGCCATAGAGCTGTTATCACAGGCTGATACCATTGCACAAAAAGTGACCAATCCTAAAGCCATAGCATGGTTCGAAATACGCAAAGCGACACTAATGCACGAAAGGGGTAATTTTGATGGTTCTACTCAATTGTTATCAGACACATTAAAGTTACTCGAAACAAACAACAGTAAAGACGATGAAATTTTAGGACGTCTTTACTATGAATTATCTATTGCGGTGAAACATAAAGATAAAAAATTGGCCTTAGAGTACAACCAAAAAGCTTTGGATTTTGCCAAATCAAGTGTGGGTTATAACCATCCGATCTACCAATCACGATTGGTATCGCTTATTTATCGCTTAATTCAGTTAAAAAATTATAAGCAGGCACGATTGGTGATAGACGAGTCATTGGTTTTGGCGCAAAGACTCTATTCTAAACAGCATCAACGCTATGCCAATGTTTTAGCAATAAAAGCTGTTTTTCATCATGACTTGGGAGAATTTATTCAAGCTGAATCCTATTATAAACAGTCAATAAAAACCTTCAAAACTAAATTTGGCGAAGACAATGTATCCTATGCCACAGGCATCAATAACCTGGCCTATTTGTACGAAGACATGGGCAAATATTCACAAGCAGAAGTTTTGTATCAGCAATCTATTGAATCTAGAGTTAGACTCGACCCAGATAACACAATGCGCATTGTTTCATCAGAGGCTAATTTAGCCAGATTGTGGGTGAAATTAGGCAAATATCAACAGGCCGATGAGTTGATGCCTAATATAATTGAGCAATATACCCTGCACAAAAGGGGGAACCTCTACAATAACTTAATTGTTGCCGCCATCACCATTGGAGAAGGAACTGATACAGAACAATGTAAAAAAGGATTAAAACAAATCGATGAACTCTTGCCTGATTTAGAAAAACAATCGGCCAAAGGCTGGCGCCGAATGTATGCAGAATTGTGGATTGGAGAAATGGCAACCAATTGTGGTGAAATTGAGAAAGGGCAAAAATTTCTAAATTCGGCTCTGGAAAAATCTAAAGAGATCTATCAACCTGGTGTTGTTGGGCAACTTAGAATAGCTAAGATTGTTAACGATAGTCAACAGGCAAGATAATGATAGACCTAAATGTTCTGGTGAATTTGCTTAATAATCAATACCTCAATCAATACAACACCAAACTGATTGCTGGATTCTATGAACCATTTTATAAAGCAGCGATAGAAAGCGAACCCGCTGAAATACAATTTTCCCACGATTATATTCGCAGTGCCTTGCATGAATTGGCTCACTGGTGTGTGGCTGGTGTTGAACGCAGAAAACTTGATGATTATGGTTATTGGTATGCCGCTGATGGCAGAAATCAACAGCAACAAGATGCCTTTTTTAAGCTAGAAATTAAGCCACAAGCCATCGAATGGGCTTTTTCAATTGTCTGTGGCGTAGAATTTGAAGCCAGTGTTGATAATTTGAATAACCAAGTAGAGGGTGTTTCTCAATTCCAAAACAGCTTAAAAATCCAATTACAAAATTATATACGCAATGGGTATCCCATGAGGACACAGGAAATTCTTAACCTGATTTCTAATTTTGATAAGTAGGCGAGAGGTTGTTTTCCTGTAATCTGTTCTATAAAGTATGATTCAGTTCTCAATTTTAGTCACACCGCCATGTTTAAATGAGTGTTTTAATTCTAGGGCGTTACTTTGATATGAAAACAACAATAATCTTGCTTAGTTTTATGATTTCAAGTCATTGCTTTGGTGTTGAATATTTTATTGCCACCAATGGTGATGATAACAATGACGGTTCTCAAATTTCTCCATGGAAAACACTGGGCAGTGGATTTGCCCGAATCAATGCAGGCGATACTTTAACTCTTAGAGAAGGAATTTATAGATTGGTTGAAGAAAACAATCTATCAGTTATCAATAAACCCAACATTACTTTTCAAGGTTATACTGGCGAAAGAATACAACTGTTTGGTTCGGCTACTACCCAGGGAAAAGTATGGCAACCCTACAATGCCAATGTCTGGCGTATTGCAGCTGATTTTTTCAATAACGACCCCAAAGGCATGTTTAACAATCATGTCAGGGTAGAGCACCAAAGTGATTTGGATGGTGGTCGTGATCACGATTTTGTCACAAACTTAGTCAATCCTAATTATTGGACCAAAGCGGATATAAATGGAGACCAATGTTTTAGATCAAATACTGGTTGTTATATCTATCTTTATCCCGCAATAGGCGAAAATCCCAATACGCAAATCTATGAATTGTCACAACGTTCTATGGCAAGAGTTGCAGGTAATGGTGATTATATGGTGGTGAAAAATATTGAATTTTATTATACACAAAGTACCGCTATATTTTTTGAAGGTCCTGATTTTATCACATTAGATGGCAATATATTTGGTAATACATCCAATGGCAATGATAACTCTTATGCAATCAGAATCTGGGATTCTCAAGGAAGTGTGGTAAAAAACAATACGGTTTTTGACTCAAAATACTGGGGAGGAGTTGCAAATTCTAAAGGAATTACATTTATGGTTAGCAAGGCAGGGCAACCCAATATTGTTGAATACAATGAAATATATGATATACCTGGGTTTGATGCTGTTGGTGTAAAAAGTGGTGTTTCCAACCTTGTTGTCCGTTATAATTATATTCATGATGTTTACTCTGCTTTTACTCCAGGAGGTTATCGGTGTATTTGGTCAGCAACCAATACTGATGGGTGTCAAGACACGGATGTCGAATATCGACCCGGTGGAAATTGGAAGATATATGGCAATATAGTTGTTAATGCAACCTTAGGAGTTAATTTGCCTGGGTATATCAATGATGGTGATGGAAATTTAATCTACAACAATGTCTTTTACCAAGTTCAATCGGCTATAAAGTTGGGTTGGGATGGGACATTTTTCAATGTTATTGCCAACAATATTTTCGCCAATGGCGAAACAGGTATCTATTTGCAAAGTGGTGGTACAGTGACCACCGTTATTGATTATTTGGATCAATATGTCTCTTATAACAATTTATTTTTCAACAATTCAAATGCAGATGTTCATCTAAGACCGAGTTGGTCTGGAGGATATACTTTTGGAACACCGTACTCAGTCAGTCAGTTTCAAACTCAATTCAATAGCGAAAACAATTCTTTTTCCGCGGATCCTTTGTTTGCCAATACGTCAACCTTCGAACTAACTACAGAATCTTTGGCGTTAAATGCTGGCGATGGCAGTTTTTGGGGTGAAAGTGTTGTAGATATAGGTGCTTATCCTTATTCGATATTTTCCAACACCGTATTTTCTAATGGCTTTGAGTAAATAGCCAAATATTGGGTTTGCAGACTGGTTAGTCAAAAACCATATCGGTCTCGTTACCCTTATTTCTAAGTGTGCTCTTGATTTTATTGTTTCAATTGTGAATTTCCTACTGCGTTGAAATAATGAATGCTTATGTGTTTATTTAGTATAAATCAATGGAAAGTTTGTAACTTTCTTGTTCAATTTTTCCAAATCAAGTATAATCCCGCGGCTTTTGCGAATAGTTGGCTGAGTTGCTGAATATTTGTAGAAAGTAAAATCCTGTATCATACTAAATGAATTAACTGGGTGCTGAATGAGACTTACTTATGTTTTATCAGTTGTTGTTCAAGTATGGTGCTTTGTTTATAACCCTAGAGCGTTAATAAAAAACGCTAAAGATAATAGGAAAATAATAATGGCTAATGTTAGCATAAAACAGCTGCTGGAAGCTGGTGTTCATTTCGGACACAATACCAGATATTGGAATCCAAAGATGGATCAGTATATTTTTAGTTCTAAAAATAAAATCCATATCATTGATTTAGAAAAAACAGAAAAACTAATGTCTGATGCTTTAAACTATTTAAGTTCATTGGCTTCGCGTCGTGGAAAAGTATTGTTCGTTGGTACTAAACGCTCTGCAAGTAAAGTGATGAAACAAGAAGCAATTCGTTGTGGTATGCCTTATGTGACTAACCGTTGGTTAGGTGGCATGATGACTAACTACAAAACAGTAAAACAATCTATCAACCGTATTCGTGAAATTGAAAACATGAAAGAAGACGGTCGTATGGATAAGTTAATCAAGAAAGAACAATTAAAGCACGAAAGAGAATTAACCAAGCTAGAAAAAAGCTTGGGTGGTATTCGTGATATGGCTGGTGTTCCTGATGCTATGTTTATTGTTGATACTAAACATGAGTCAATTGCAATTAAAGAAGCCAAAACTTTAGGTATTCCGGTTATTGCAGTGGTTGATACGAACAATTCGTTTGAAGGTGTTGATTATATTATTCCTGGTAATGATGATGCGATGAAAGCAATTGCTCTTTATGCTTCAACTGTAGCTGATGCAGTATTAGAAGGGCGAGCTTCAATGCCTGCTCCAGCTGATGCGGAAAAATTGAAAAAAGAAGCAGCCAAAAAAGTGGCTCCAAAGGCTGAAACAACTGAAAAAGTTGAAAAAGTTGAAAAAGAAGTAGCCAAGGAAGAAGCGCCTAAATCTGAAAAAGTTGAAGCGACTGAAGAAGTAAAGAAAGTAGTTAAGAAAGTTGCAAAGAAAAAAGTAACTAAGAAAAAAGTTGCCAAGAAAACAACTAAAAAGACTGCAGCAAAGAAAACAGAAGATTAATACTCTTTAGTGATGAACTATTTGAAGGCAGTATTTAATTATTGCCTTCAAATTTATTTTTAACAATACAAACGAGAAATTCTCGTTGAACTATGAGGACTTAACATGAGCGTTACAGCTGCAATGGTTAAAGAATTAAGAGAGCGTACCGGTGCCGGTATGATGGAATGTAAAAAAGCATTGGTTGCTTCAAATGCTGACATTGAAGTTGCGATTGAAGAAATGCGTAAATCAGGCGCTGCAAAAGCCGCTAAAAAATCAGGCAGAGTTGCCGCTGAAGGCGTGGTTAAGATTGCCACTTCCGCAGATGGTAAAAATGTCACTATGGTTGAAATCAATAGTGAAACTGATTTTGCTGCAAAAGATGCTACATTTTTAGAATTTACTGATAAAGTTGTTGCAAAAGCAGCAGAGCTTGGCAGTGATAGTGTTGATGAGTTAATGGCGTCAGAAATTGATGGTGAGTCGGTTGAAACAATTAGAACTGCTTTAATTGCTAAAATTGGTGAGAATATTCAAGTACGTAGAATTACACAGTTATCTGCTGAACAAGGTGTTTTTGGTCACTATATTCATGGTGTTAAAATCGGTGTTGTAGTTAATGTTAGTACTGAGAACGCTGATTTAGCCAAAGATTTGGCTATGCACGTAGCAGCTGTTAGCCCTGAATTTATTGCTGAGAAAGATGTTCCAGCTGAATATGTTGCAAAAGAAAAAGAAATTTTGATTGCTCAAGTTGCCGATAGTGGTAAGCCACCTGAAATTGTTGAAAAAATGATTGGTGGAAGATTGCGTAAATTCTTGGCAGGTATTACACTGTATGGACAACCTTTTGTAAAGAATCCAGACATGACTGTTGAAAAATTATTAAAATCTGAAAATGCCGATGTTTTAACTTTCCATAGAATGGAAGTGGGCGAAGGTATAGAGAAAAAAGAAGACAACTTTGCAGAAGAGGTTATGGCACAAGCGCGTGGCGAATAACTCTCCAAAGTACAAACGTATCCTCCTCAAGCTCAGTGGTGAAGCACTGATGGGCGAGGAGGATTACGGTATTGACCCAAAAGTTATCAATCGAATAGCTGCCGAAATTCATGAAATCAGTAAGTTAGGCCTCGAGATAGGCATTGTTATTGGTGGAGGAAATATTTTCCGTGGTGCAGGCTTGGCAAAATCTGGAATTGATAGAGTCACAGGCGATCACATGGGGATGTTGGCAACGGTGATTAATTCTTTGGCACTACAAAATGCCATTGAAAAACAAGGCTCGAAAGTTAGAGTCATGTCAGCTATTCAAATTCATGAAGTTTGCGAAGATTATATTCGTCGTAAAGCCATAAGACATTTGCAAAAAGGAAATATCACGGTATTTGCAGCGGGTATCGGAAATCCTTTTTTTACCACAGATTCTGCGGCAAGTTTAAGAGCCATTGAAATCGAAGCAGAGTTGGTGATCAAAGCTACCAAGGTTGATGGGGTATATTCATCAGACCCAGTCACCAATCCAGATGCTGTAAAGTATGATGAATTGACTTATGATGAAGTGATTGAAAAGAAGCTGGCAGTTATGGATACAGCGGCTGTGGTTTTGTGTAGAGACCAAAACATGCCTATCAGAATATTTAATATGTCAAAGCCTGGTGCTTTATTAGATATTGTTCATGGCGCTGATATTGGGACAATTGTTCGAAATTAAGGAAACATCAAGATATAAGTTTTAAGTTAAAAGAGCGATACTTAAAAAAGGTAAAACAATGATTAAAGAAATATTAGATGATGCAAAAACTAGAATGGGTAAAAGTGTTGATTCTTTGACAACAGAACTATGCACTGTAAGAACAGGCAGAGCAAATACTGCATTGTTAGATGGTATTAGCGTGGATTATTATGGCAGTGCTACAGCTTTGAGTCAGGTGGCAAATGTTGCAGTTTCAGATTCTCGAACTTTAACAATTACTCCATGGGAAAAAGAAATGGTGGCACCCATAGAAAAAGCCATTATGCAATCTTCGTTGGGTTTAAATCCTGTTAGTGCAGGTATGGTGATTCGTTTGCCTCTACCTCCTCTGACTGAAGAACGTAGAAAGGAAATGGTTAAATTGGTTCACAACCTTGGTGAAAATTGTAAAATCGCCATAAGAAACATTCGCAGAGATGCTAACTCATCATATAAAACCATGCAGAATGATAAAGATATTACTGAGGATGAATTGCACCAATCAGAAGACAGTGTTCAAGAAATCACCAATGCATTTGTCGCAAAAGTAGATGATGTTGTTAAAGCCAAAGAAGTTGAATTGCTAGAGATTTAATCTCTCTAGTAATATTTACTTTGTCAGAAGAAAACAAAAACATACCCAAACACATTGCCATCATTATGGATGGCAATGGTCGTTGGGCAACTCAAAGAAATAAATACCGAACATCTGGCCATAAGGCTGGAGTAAAAGCTGTAAGAAAAACCATTCGACAAGCTTCAAAACTAGATGTGAAATGGTTGACACTTTTTGCTTTTAGTAGCGAAAATTGGTCAAGACCCAAAAAAGAAGTGTCTATGTTGATGGAATTGTTTACCAGAGCACTTAAAAAAGAAGTCCCTGAGCTGCATGACAATGGCGTCAGGCTAAATTTTATTGGAGATTTGTCTCGTTTCTCAGAGGGTCTAAGAAAAAGAATTAAACAAGTAGCTGACTTAACCAAGAATAACCATAAAATGGTTTTAACCATTGCTGTTAATTATGGTGGTCGTTGGGATATTCTGCAAGCATCAAAGAAGTTAGCAGAGTTAATTCAAAACCAGCAAGTTGCAATTGAGAGCATAACAGAAGAACAGTTTAGCCAATATTTATCAATGAGTGATATTCCCTCTCCCGATTTATTAATCCGAACAGGTGGGGAGCAGCGTATATCTAATTTTTTACTGTGGCAGATGGCTTATACTGAGTTGTTATTTTCTTCAGTTTTGTGGCCTGACTTTGATGAAGAGTGCTTGGAACAAGCTGTACACACTTATCAACAGCGAGAAAGACGTTTTGGTAAAACACCCATACAAATAAAGGAAGAGAACAATGCTTAAGCAAAGAATATTAACAGCTGTTTTATTGGCGCCAGTGGTTTTGGCCATTATTTGGACTGCAAATAGTTTGGCTTTTTCATTGTTTGTCAGCTTGTTGGCTTTATTAATAGGGTTTGAATGGTGTCAAATTGTACGGGTCAGCAGAATTAATTCTATCATTATTTCTACAGCTGTAGCTATTGTAATTTTTTCACTTAACTATGCATCATTTATTACTATTGATGTTTCAAGAATATTAATAGCGGCTTCGATTTTATGGTCGTTGTGTTTACTTTGGATATTTAAACCCGAGCAGGGTAAAGACAAGAGCACTATTAAATATGCATTGGGAGCAGGGATACTTTTGTTGTTTGGCGCATCACTAATATCGATACATCAAATTGCTGAACAAGGAGTTAAATTAACTTTGGTGTTGTTCCTATTGGTGTGGGTTGCTGACATCGGAGCTTACGTAACGGGAAGGAGTATTGGGATGCATAAACTGGCTAAAAAAGTAAGTCCAGGTAAAACTATTGAAGGGCTGTTGGGTGGTTTAGTTTTCTCAGCTGTTTATGGTTATTTTGTGGCTCAATGGCTTGATCAAGATTGGCGATATTTTGTGTTGGCTTTTCCCATCATTGCTGGGATATCAGTTATTGGTGATTTATTTGCTAGTTTGTTAAAGCGGCAAGGGAAAGTGAAAGACAGTGGTTTCTTGTTGCCAGGCCACGGTGGGTTTCTGGATAGATTTGATTCGTTGATCGCTTGTGCTCCCTTTTATTTTGCTTTTGTTAGTTACATCTATATGGCATGAGTTTATCAAGGGTAAAAAATTTAGTTATACTGGGTGCAACGGGCTCCATCGGAGACAGTACCTTGGATATTGTTGCAAGACACCCCGATAAGTTTAATGTTTATGCTATTACTGGTCATTCAAATCTAGAAAAACTAATCCAATTGACTCATCAATTTAAGCCTAAATACGTGCTGATATCAGATGTTGAACACTATTCCTCTTTGAAATTTTTGTTGAAAGATTTAGACACGCAAGTGCTTGCAGGCGAGGATGAAATGGTCAATATTTGTAAGTTGTCTGAGGTTGATTTGGTCATTGCTGGTATTGTCGGCAGCGCTGGGATGAGCCCTGTATTGGCAACAGTTGAAGCAGGAAAAGACTTGTTGTTGGCAAATAAAGAAGCATTAGTGGTTGCTGGTGATTTAGTAATGCAAGCAGCGATTAAAAACAATGCCAATATTATTCCGTTAGACAGTGAGCACAATGCGATTTACCAATGTTTGCCCAGTAATTATACTGTGGGTACAACTCCAAAAGACATAGAAAAAATTATTCTAACAGCGTCAGGCGGCCCTTTTTGGAATAGAAAAGCTGAGACATTTCAAGAAATCACACCTGAACAAGCTTGCGCACATCCAAACTGGGATATGGGTAGAAAAATATCTGTAGACTCTGCCACTTTAATGAATAAAGGCTTGGAAATAATTGAAGCCCATTGGTTGTTTAATCTAGAGTTGTGCAAGATTGATGTTCATGTGCATCCGCAAAGCATCATTCATTCTATGGTGTGTTATAAAGATGGCTCTGTTTTAGCACAGTTAGGAGAGCCTGATATGCGTATTCCTATTGCTTATGGTTTGGGGTTGCGTGAAAGAATATCGTCAGGTGCAAACTTGATTGACTTGTTAAACAATAAAGATTTGCAATTTTTTCCACCCGATTACCAAAAATTTCCTTGCTTACAATTAGCAAGAGATGCCGTAGAACAAGGTGGAACAGCAATGGCTATTTTAAATTTCGCCAACGAGGTTACTGTTGAGGCATTTCTGAATAAGCAAATACCCTTTACTGCAATTGCCCAAATTAATGAGCACATCATGACTAAAGCCATTATCAACAAGGTTGAAAATGTGCAACAATTACAATTTTTAGATAAAGAGACCCGTATACAAACGTGTCAAATGGTAAAGAATTATGTTTGAATTTATTAGCTCTGTTTGGTGGATGTTAGTGACACTGGGAATATTGGTCACCTTTCACGAGTATGGACATTTTTGGGTGGCCAGAAGATTTGGTGTGAAAGTCTTAAAATTCAGTGTGGGTTATGGTAAATTATTTTGGTCAAAAAAAGACAAACACGGTACAGAGTTTGGGTTTGCTCCGATTCCATTGGGTGGATATGTCAAGCTGCTAGATACCCGTGATCCGGATTACACCTTTTCAGAAAGCGATGGCGATTCTACTTATAACTCCAAGCCGATTTGGCAAAGAACTTTAATTATGTTTGCGGGTCCTGTATTTAATTTTATATTGGCAATTGTGTTGTTTTGGATGATGTTTGTTTATGGAAAGGTGGAAATTCATCCCACCATTGCAAAACCAACACAAATTCTAGAGCAATCTGGAGCGCAAGAAAAAGACAAAATCATTAGTTTGAATGAGTATCCAGTGCAAACTTGGCAGGATGTCAGTTTAGAATTAATAACCAATGGACTAGATAGAAAAGACATTGAACTGCGAGTGGAGCATGAGAGTGGAGAGCAAGAAACTCTGAATTTGAAATTATCAAATTTACCCGTAGGCGTTGAAGAAACAGAAATTTTTAAATTAATTGGTCTAAAAGCATGGCAAGTTCCATTAACCAACATTGTTGCTACTTTGGCTCCAGGTAAACCTGCAGAACAATCCGGAGTGAGGGTTGATGATCAAATTGTAGCAGTTAATGAAGAAAAAACAGAAGATTGGTATGCAGTTGTTGGAAAATTAAATAAATACATAGATGGGACAATAAACCTGACTATTTTACGAAATAATAATACTTTGAATGTTATTATTGCGCACGCTGTTGAAGATGAAAACAATAAGTCGCGAAGAATTATTGGGATAGGGCCACAAAGCCCCAATGATCAATCAAGAGAATTTTATAATTCTCTGATTTTTAATAATTCTTATGGGATTTTTGAGGCTATACCCGTTGCAATTAATGAAACTTGGCGTATGGTTTCTATGTCATTGAATATGATGGGTAAAATTGTAACTGGCAAGGCTTCTTTGAAAAACTTGTCAGGACCAATAACCATTGCCAAAGTTGCCAATGATTCGGCATCAAGAGGTGTTGCTTGGTTTTTAGGTTTTTTGGGTTTGGTTAGTTTAAGTTTGGGTATAATTAATTTATTACCAATACCCATGTTAGACGGCGGACAAATGTTGTTTCTTTTGTTTGAAAAGATAAAAGGAGCCCCTTTGTCAGAAGAATTTCAATTGAAGGGGCAGACTGTGGGCATTATTTTCCTACTTTGTTTCATGTCAATTGCATTTTATAACGACATTTTAAGGTTAGTCACTTAAAATGTTCAGTTGCTATTGAAGACTGAAAGTTTTCAAGATTAATACAATAAAATAGAAAAGAAAAAATATGATTAAAGCATTATTACTATTAATATTATTGAGTTTAACCACACTAGGTTTGGCATTTGAGCCCTTTGAAGTTGAAGACATTCGACTTGTTGGGGCCGATAGAATTTCTCATGGAACAATTTTTACTTACCTGCCCATTGAAAAAGGTGATAAAGCAAGTAAAAGAAATATTACAAGATCCATTAAGTCTTTGTTTAGAACGGGCTATTTTAGTGATGTAAAAATTTCTAAGGATGGAAATATTTTGGTGGTGACAGTGGTAGAAAGACCAGCTATTGCGTCAATTGATATTGACGGAAATAAAGCCATTAAAACTGATGAGCTCCTAAAAGGATTGAGAAATATTGGATTAATTGAAGGAGAAGTATTTGATAAACTACAATTGGAACGCGTGCAAAACGAATTAACCCGACAATATTTTTCTCGAGGTAAATACAATGTAGTTGTTGAAGCAAAAGTTAAGGAATTAGACAGGAATAGAGTAAAAGTCAATATTGAAATTGAAGAGGGAAAAGCAGCTAAAATTAAACACATAAAAATTGTTGGAAATACGGTTTTTACCGATGAAGAATTAATTGATTCATTTGAATCTGATACGACAGGATGGTTGTCTTGGTATTCTTCTGATGATCAGTATTCAAAAGAAAAGTTAAATGGTGATTTAGAAACATTGAAGTCTTATTATATGGATAGAGGCTATGTTGACTTCAATGTTGAGTCAGTTCAAGTAACAATTAGTGAAAATAAAAAACATATTTATATTACAGTGAACATAGAAGAAGGGGAGACCTATAAATTTGGAGAGTTAAAAGTTACCGGTGAAATGGTGGTAGCGAAAGAATCTTTAGAGGGATTGATTGTGGCTAAAACAGGAGATGTTTTCGCAAGGAATCTTACTGAAGCAAGTGGAGAAAGGATGAAAATTATATTGGGTAATCTTGGCTATGCTTTTGCTGAAGTTACACCGGTACAGGAAGTAAATAAAGAAGATGCGATTGTTGATATGACATTTTTTGTTGATCCGGGAAAACGCGTCTATGTGAGGAATATTAACTTTCACGGGAATATAAAAACAAAAGATGAAGTATTAAGAAGGGAAATGCGTCAATTTGAGGGGGGGTGGTATTCTAAATCTTTGGTTGAACGTTCAAAAATCAGATTACAACAGAAGCCTTTTTTTGAAGAAGTAAATATCGAGACTCCTAGAGTTCCAGGTAGTGATGACCAAATTGATGTTGAAGTTACGGTGAAAGAAAGAAATTCAGGTCAATTTCAATTCTCAGTTGGGTTTTCGCAAGTCAGCGGAATCAACACCAATGTATCGGTTTCACTACAAAATCTACTGGGTACTGGAAATCAGCTATCATTTGCTGTGAATAATAGTAATTTCTTTAAACAGCTAAATGTGTTCTATGAAAATCCATTTTATACAGATGAAGGCATATCTAGAGGTTATAGTATGCAATTTTCTACCTCGAATTTCGGAGCAATAAACATTGCTAGATTCAGCTCTAGTAACGGAGGGTTGGGTATGCACATGAGTTTTCCAATCTCGGAATACGATAGAATTTATACCAGTTTTGGCTACGAAAGAAAAAATGTTAAGGCATTCTTGGGCTCTACTGCAGAATTAATATTTACAGATTTGTGCGATTTGGGAGGATATACCTATACTACACAGGATATTCTTCCTGGTACTGCATCCTGGAATGGGCAGGATTGCGCTTTGGAACAGAGTGGTGTTTTCCCGGATGATCCACAAGGCATACGTGATGGTCTACTGGTTCCTTCTCAAGTAAGAAAAGCCTTTACATTTTATAAAGCGGAAGCCAGATGGTCTAGGGATAGTCGCAACAGATTTTTTAATCCTACACGTGGTTCTTATTATAGATTGGCAGCAGAATTTTCATTGCCTGGTAGCACTGCAACATTTTATAAATTAACGGCGAAAACCAATAAGTTGTTTCCTCTCACAAAAAATTTAACATTGTCGTTAACAGGTGAATTAGGCCTGGGTGGTGGCTATTCAGGAACTGAAAGACTGCCTTTCTTTGAGAATTTCTTTGCAGGTGGCACAAGAGCTTCTATTCGTGGTTATAGAGATAACACGCTTGGTCCAAAGTCCGCGATTTTTGGTGATAGTTTATCGGGAGATACTCCATTAACATCGAGACCAGGTCAACCAGTTGGTGGTAGCTTGAAAACAGTTGGATCTGTTGAGTTAGTTTTTCCTACTCCCTTTGCTAAGGTAGGTAACTCGGCAAGGATTGCATTGTTTTGGGACTTCGGAAATGTTTTTCGCGATTACAATGAGTTTGAAGCAAGAGAATTTAGACACTCAGCAGGCATAGCATTGAAATGGCAGGCGCCAGTAGGTCCAATAATAATAAATTTCTCAACGCCATTTAATAGTGATAGAAATGACACCACGGAATCAATACAATTTGCATTTGGCAATACATTCTGATTTAATAATATGACATGAAGTTTGTATATAAAAATTCCATAGAAAAATCAACAGTATTATTTATATTGTTGGTTTTCAGTGGTTTGGTCTATTCGGAAGGTAAAATAGGCTTTGTAGATATGGAAACTTTAATCAATGAATCTCCTCAAATACTTATTGCACGGTTAAAAATCAGTAAGGAATTCGAACTTCAGAATGAAGCAATACAACAAAAAGAAACTGATTTTGAATTATTGGAAAATAGAATAACCAGTGATGGGGCTATGATGAGCTTGCCCGATTTGACCAAGTTACAAGAACGAGCAAGAATTCTTGAAAGGCAAATACGCAGAGCAAAAGAAGATTTAAAAGACGCTATAAGTATTCAAAGAAGCCAAGCATTAAATAAAATTCAATTGGAACTAAAATCAGTGGTTGAAAAGTATGCAATAGACAACAACTACGATGCTATTTTAGTAAATGCCATTTTATATGTGAGTGATGAAATTAATATTACAGATGAAATATTAAAGATCCTAAGAGAAAAAAGTAACAACAATGAAAATTAGTCTAAATGAGCTGGCAACGCAATTTGGATTAGAATTAGTTGGCAACGAAAATCATACAATTAATGGAGTTTCTACGTTAGCCAAAGCCCGTAGTTCTGAACTTAGCTTTTTAGCTAATACAAAATACAAGTCCGAACTAAAAGAAACCCAAGCAGGGATTGTTGTATTAACTCGGCAAGACAGCAGAATATTTGATGGCAATGCTTTGATTGCAAACGACCCGTATGTCATGTTCGCAAAAATTGCCTGTTTATTTCAGAACAATCAATACCCTGATATGTGTATTCATAAAACTGCAATAATTGCAGAATCTGCAATTATTGCAGACAATGTAGCAATTGGACCGTATTGTGTAATTGGGGAAAATTCTAATATTGGTCAAGGTACAATCCTAGAAGCACATGTGGTTGTGGGCAATGATTGTACGATTAAAAAAAATTGTATAATCAAGTCACAAGTTGTTGTTTCATTTGGTTGCAATATTGGTTCGAGGGTTATATTGCACCCAGGAGTCATCATCGGTGCTGATGGATTTGGTTTAGCCAGAGACAAAGATGGCTGGGTTAAAGTTCCTCAATTGGGAGCTGTTGAAATAGGTGATGACTGTGAAGTTGGCGCCAATACCACAATAGATAGAGGTACTTTAGAAGATACAATTTTAGCACAGGATGTTAGACTTGATAATCAAATTCAAATCGCTCATAACGTTCAAATTGGTAAACATACAGTGATGGCGGGATGCTCAGCAGTGGCAGGTTCGGCAAAAATTGGTAATAATTGCTTAATTGGTGGTGGAGTGGGTATAGTCGGCCATATTGAAATCTGTGATAATGTGACATTACAGTCAATGGCTTTGGTCACACATTCTATTACAAAACCTGGCAGTTATAGTTCTGTGTCGCCTATCCAAGAAACACAAGCGTGGCGTAAGAGTGCAGTAAGGATTAAACAATTAGATAAATTATCCAAGAGAGTAAAGGACTTGGAAAGAAAAAATAACGAGAGCAAATAAATGAGTGAAGAACAAAACAATATGGAAGCCAAAGACGTTATCGACGTTGAACAAATATTAAAACTATTGCCACACCGATATCCATTTTTATTGGTTGATAGAGTAATTGACTACAAATTGGGTGAGTACTTAATCGCCTTGAAAAATGTGACATTTAATGAACCGCATTTTAATGGCCACTTCCCCAAGCACCCTGTTATGCCAGGCGTATTGATTATTGAAGCCATGGCGCAAGCATCAGGAATACTTTCTCGTTTGGCGATTGGAGAATTAAAGGATGAAGATGAAATATTTTATTTAGCAAAAGTAGACAATGCTAAATTTTCACGACCTATCGTGCCTGGAGACCAAGTGTTGTTGCATACATCCATAAAAAGAAAAATGCGTAATATGGTGAAATACGAATGCAAAGCAACAGTAGATGGAAAGGTTGTTGCAAAAGCTGAATTATTGTGTGCCAGTAAGTAAGCAGTTATGATTCATAAAACAGCCATTATTGATCCATCAGCACAGATTGCGGATGATGTTAAAATTGGAGCGTATTCCATTGTTGAAGAAGATGTATCAATCGGCTCAGGAACCGAAATCAAAGCCCATGTGATTATTGCAAAGCATACAGATATAGGGAAAAACAATCGAATATTTCAATTTTCATCTATTGGCGAAGAATCACAAGACAAGAAATACAAACAAGAACCCACCAGAACAATTATTGGAGACAATAACACCATTCGTGAATATGTCACCATTCATCGTGGTACTGTAGATGACAATGGGCTAACAGTCATTGGTAATTACAACCTGATTATGGCCTATGTTCACATCGCACATGATTGTATATTAAAAGATAATATTATTATTGCTAACGGAACGACGTTGGCAGGACATGTACAACTAGATGATTATGTGATACTAGGTGGGTTCACTAAATTACACCAGTTTTGCCGAATTGGCGCGCATGCATTCACCGCTATGGATACAGGGTTTCAAAAAGATTTACCGCCCTATGTTATGGCTCATGGGAATCCTGCAAAACCCAGAACAATCAACGCAGAAGGTTTGAAACGAAGGGGATTTTCACAATCAGATATCAGCGCCATTAAAAAAGCATTTAGGTTGTTGTACAAAAAGGACTTGTTACTAGAAGAAGCCCTTAAAGCTATGCAAGAATTGGCAATTGAATACAAACCTGTACAAGTGATGGTGGATTTTATTAATTCAAGTAGCAGAAGCATTGTTAGATAAATTTTGAAGTTGCATAGATAGAGTTTCAGACTCTATCTCACTCAATACAATGCTCCTCTAGCCATAAAAACTATTCAAAGCTATTTGCAAAAATAGAATCGTCATTAAGTTGATCAATCAGTTGATAGACTTTAATAAGTCCTGTATTTGCTGTCATCAAAAGCTCTTGTTTTTCTGATAATTCCTTATCTCCAGAAAAAGGAATTGTAAAATCAACTTCATGGGTATTGGTGTTAATAAAATAAGTCTGATTAATGCCAGATACAATTAAATGGTCATTTGTAATAATTAAATTATATCTAAACGTGTCGCCTAATGGCAATGTGAGGTTCCATAATACGTCGCCAGATCTTTCTGCTAATGCATACATAACACCTGATAGTGATTGTGTGTAAAGAATACCGTTTGCAGCAACCATTTGATTTTGGTAGTCGAGTATTTTAGTCCAAAGTAATTCTTTTGCAATGCGATCAAAAACGGTAATGTTACCTGTATTGTTTTGGTTGTCAGATACTATTGCTGTATCATAACCTCCCAATATTACAGCCCTATTCGTTGAATAACCATGCCAATTATAACTTGGATCATTGAGAGAGAACTCTAATAACCCTGTTAATTTATTAACCGCAATTAAATTGCCACGTGTGTAGCCATAAGCATAATTTTCATCTAATGAGGGTGTCCACATATCAAATTGCGCAAATGCACTAGAAAACCAAATTTGATCACCTGTCATTTTGTCAAAAGCATAAGCTCCACCATAACTACCACCATTAATATAAACATTATTTCCATCAATGGTTGGTGCTAAGTAAGATTCCCACTGGGCACTGTGTGGTGATTGAAAGTTCAGTTGTCCAGTTACTGCATCATATGACCTTAAATGTGTTGCGTTGTTATGGTTGCCTGTTTGAATATAAACGGTGTTATCAGATAGTGCAGGAGGGTTTGTAGAATTGACTTGATAAACTTTTCGCCACAATTCTTGCTCAGTTAATCTGTCAAATGCAACTAAATTATTTTGGTAAACCGCTATGATGACAGCATCATTCATGGTAGCAGGTTTTAATTGTACAGGATTTAATGCGCTCATATCAATTGTGTTTATGGGGGTGCTTACATAGTCAATTATTGAAGTTGGCTGATATCCATTGTGCCTATTGTTTCCTTGGTAGGTAGACCATTTGTTTGAAGTAGGATAACTTAATACATCACTGGGGTTGGTTTTGTTCCAATACTCTGCACCATTGGTAAAACCATCAGAATCGTTATCGTCTTCTGAATCATAAATAAGAATATTGGTACTGTTATTAAATTCCCAGCCATCTGGCATGTTATCATTATCAGTATCTCTATTATCAATTAATGTGCCCATTGTAAACTCTTGGCCATCCAATAAACTGTCATTGTCAGTGTCTTGATCTGTAGGGATGCCATTGTATAGAAACTCATTAATATTGGATAAACCATCTAAATCTAAATCTAATAAACTATCATCAAACAACAAATCTAATGAATACAAATATTCCCAACCATCAGGCATTAAATCTGAATCTGAATCGTCACTTAATGGATTCGAATTTAAAGTTAAAACTTCTACACCATCATCTATGCCATCGGAGTCAGTATCTGTAACTAAAGGGTTTGTTCCCAAGGTCGCTTCTGTTCCATCATTTAAATTATCATCATCACTATCAGGATCAAGAGGATCTGTGCTATTTATCAACTCATCACCATCAATTATACCATCGGAATCGGAGTCAGCATTTATTGGACTAGTTCCTATGCTTAACTCGTCTATGTCATCAATTCCATCATTGTCTGTATCAACACCAACATTTGAAACAAGCAAGTTTAAACCTAGCTGAAATTCTGTTAAATCATCAATCCCGTCACCATCTGTATCGGAAGACAATGGATTAGAAAGTAAGTCTTCAACTTCTATTCCATCAGTTAGTCCATCATTATCAGAGTCAGGATTTAACGGGTCTGTTCCAATAGTAATTTCTTCTCCATCAGTAAGGCCATCGTTATCCGAATCTGTATTATTCGGATAGGTCTTGTTTAGAAACTCATTATAGTTGGTTACCCCATCACTATCGGAATCTAAAACTGCATCTGCCGCAGAAAGTGGATCTAATCCATAAAATGTTTCAAACCACAATGGCATACCATCATTGTCTTCATCAGCTATAACTCCAGAAATAAAGGTTCCAGAGGCGTTGGCGCTATAAATATATAATGGGATTTCTTTTTTGAAATTATGATCTGGTCTTATTGCAATTATTTTATTGTATTCTTCAGCTACAAATAACCCATCTTCTCTCATTGAAATATGTTTTATTGATATTCCTCCCATCGAATAAGTACCGATTAAATTAAAAGCAGGATCATATTTTTTAAAAAGGCCAGAGTTAGATATTACCCAGTAGCCATTATCTATATCTTTAATAAAAAAGTAACCACCTTCATTAATAGAAACCAAAGAAAAACTTGGTGCAGAGACATCTCGTATCGTTTGTTCTTGATTTTGAGATACAAGAAGAGAGTTGTTGTTAATATTCAAAGAGTTCCATCTATTTTCACATTCATTGTTGCTCTCAAATGTATTTCCAGTGGTTGTAAAAACAATATAATGCCCTCCACAATAATCATTTTTTGCCACAATCAACCTGTCATTTGTTATAACAAAATCAAGATTATTTATATTGTTAGCTAATAAAGATAATTCTTCATTGTTTAAATCAAGAATATCAATTCTTTTGTTTGCTTGATCCATTAAATAAATATTTTGATTCTTAATTCTTAAATGTTTGTATGTCACAGAGTTATTGGAATAAAGTTGGTCAGTACCGTCAACAAGGTTTATTTCCATTATTCCATCATTGGTAGATATTAAGTAATTCCCCATATTAAAGCTTAATGCAGCTCCTATTCCTACTACTGAAATATTGTTTGGTGATTTGGTGTTTTGTTTAATTGAGTAATTTGTTAGCTGTTTATTTGATAATTGAGCATACAACTGCGAAGAATTCACAATTAAAAGTAATAAGGTCAAAAGTACAATGTTTTTATGCATAAGTTAAATCCGTGTTATTTATACTAGTTATTATAGTCAAACAGCAATAGTATGCAAAATAAATATACATTATAGTTACTTAGATTACTTTACACTGACAGAATTCATCTTTTGCTATATATACCAATGATAATAAGTTAAAAGATCATGACTAAATATTTATATACATGACTCTACACATTAATCCTGTTTCATGCTTTTGGTTCTCATGATTTGAGAATCCACTGGCTTAAACTAGCGTTTTCAAAGGTTAAAGGTGACACATGCAACAAGAAAATATTAGCTTTTATGATTGGCAAC
>JAJRQG010000049.1 GCA_024280395.1 Gammaproteobacteria bacterium
GGTTATGCACCAGTTGGTCAGACACCAACCATAACATTAAGTCATGCAGTGCGAGAACGCGTTAATATGATTTCCTCAATTAGCAATCAAGGTAAAGTACAATTTATGATATATCCTGATAAATTTACAGCACAAGTATTGTAACCGTCAACTAACTCACATGCCCGATTTAACTTGACATTAATTTATTGATTTATAGTTGCAAGGTAGGAGCTTTTCATAATCATCAATCGTCTTAACCAAAGGCAATTCTTTGAATATATACGTTAGATATTCTTGAGGGTTCAGGTTGTGAGCCTTAGCTGTTTCAATAATGGAATAGAGATTGGCGCTGGCATGAGCTCCATTTGGTGTATTAGCAAATAACCAGTTTTTTCTACCTACAACAAATGGCCGTATTGCATTCTCTGCTGCATTATTATCGATTGGATAATTCCCATCATCAATATATCGAATTAATTTAGGCCATTGGTTCTGTAAATAGACAAGGGCTTTACCCATAACCCCGCTTGGTGCTGTACTGTGAAGTATTTTATCTAAGAATTTCTTAATTTCTTCGATAACTGGCAAGCTGTTTTCTTGGCGTTGTTTGTATTTTTCATCTGGATGCAGCTCTTTAATCTCTTTTTCTATGGCATAAAGCTTACCAATAATATCTATCATCTTTTGTGCATTGGGATTTTTGCCAGAATCAATAACTTTAATAAAGTATCGCCTGGCATGAACCCAACAGGCCAAATGAGTTATGTTATATTTTACTGCTACAGCATCATAACCAGGGTAACCATCTGTCATTAATGCGCCTTGGTAATTTGATAATAACTGTTCAACTACTTTCGAACTACGTGAGTTGTAATAATTAAATAGGATATTATTACCTGCTCGTTGTACCCACATATAACTTTTAGAAGAAGCCTTTTTACCAACCTCTTTTAATACCTGTATTGAAGTTTCATCAATATGAACACAAGGCTGATCATAAAGTGCATCACCTATAAGGTTAACCAACGGCTGTATCGCATTGGCGCATTTAATCATCCAATTAGACATAACCTGACGAGAGATATTCACATCTATGCGCTTAAACATGTTGTTAATGCGGTAAAGTGGTAAACAATCTGCGTATTTACTAACACAGATGTAAGATAGTAACTCAGGTGTTGCAATAGACTTACCAATCATATCCTTAGGCTTTTTTGCAGTAATTATATGCTTGCCACAACTACAAGCATATTTGTATTGCTTGTGTTTAATTACCTTGATAACAGCTGGCTTGAGATAAAATTGTTCTGTGACCACTTCGCCAATATGTTTAAGCCTATTGCCATCATGAGGACATGTTTTTTGATCCTCATCAGTGTCGTAAGTTTTATCAATTCGCTCCAAGTCTTTTGGCAGAGTCGTTCTTTTACCAGTTTTTTTCTTTTTACCCCTAGGCTTTGGTAATTTCTTAGCATCAGTAATCAATTCAACTTCGTTAAATAATGGAAGCTGATCGGTGTTTGTTTTTTCTGATTTAGATCCGAAACGATTCTTTTTGAAATCTATTAGTGTAGCTTCAAGGGATTTTATATATGCAGCGTTATTTTTAAGTTGGGAATCTCTTTGCTCAAGTTTTTCCTTGAGTGTGTTGATTTCTTTTTGTAATATTTGAGAACTTTGCATAGGTAATATTATACCAAATTATCTATAAAATTACCTTGGTTTTGTTGGTTAAATACCATCATAATTCAATGATTTATGCATGTTTAATTTAGACACATCAACGCCCTTCAAAAGCCAAATAAATTGCTCTTTACTCCAACAGATAACCTTATCCTCATGTTTGGTAGGCCATTTGAACTTGTCTTCTTCAAGGCGTATTTGCCACATACAGAATCCAGTTTTATTCCAGTAAACAATTTTTAGTTTGTCTTTGCGTTTGCAACAAAACACAAATAGATTGCCTGAAAATATGTTGTGTTCCATGTCATTAACAACGATCATGGTTAGGCCATTTATTTGTTTTCTAAAGTCAACGTAGTTTCGATGAAGATAGATTTTCTGGTCTTTGATTTCTAGCATGTGATTCCTCTTATTTAAAAGAGGAATTCTGCTTTAAAGTTGGGGATTTTGATAGAGTGTGGTTTGCTTGACGCTTACGAATTTAAGTATCAGGTAACAGATTGTAGGTAACAGGTTCTTTTTTTGAGACTCATCGGAATCAGGACTTTAGTCCTGTCATTTTTAGAAAATAACGGACAGCACTGAAGTCCTGATTCCGAAAAAAAGGGCTCAAAATGAGCCCTTTGGTGTTTTAAATTGAAGATTAACTTACTACATCCGTGTAGCAACCCCTTTGGGTTGCTAGCGCATAACAAAACGACTGTCCTGTCGTTTGGTCCTGCCTTCGCAGGAATTACGAGGTATGGGGCATCAAAGTTTTTCCATGAGTTCTGGAACAATCTTAAACAAATCACCCACCAAGCCAATATCGGCTACTTCATAAATTGGTGCATCACCATCTTTGTTGATAGCAACTATAGTACCGGCATCTTTTATGCCGGTTAAATGCTGTATAGCCCCAGAAATTCCAAATGACATGTAAAGGTCAGGAGCAATGATTTTGCCCGTTTGACCGACTTGCATTTCATTGGGGCAATAACCTGCATCCACTGCTGCACGTGAAGCGCCTGTTGCTGCTCCAATTTTATCTGCTAAATTGTACATTAATTCAAAATTTTCTTCACTACCGAGTCCGCGACCACCAGAAATAACTTTGGCGGCTGTTTGTAAATCTGGACGTTCTGAATTGCCAGCTTGCAATGAGATAAATTTGGTGTCAGTTTGAGCATTTTCAATTGTGTGATTTTCAATGCTAGCTGAACCTGATTCCATATCGCCTGTTTTAAATGAGGCAGTACGAATGGTAGCAACAATTTTATCGTGATTGGACTTAACTGTAATCACAGCGTTACCTGCATAAATTGGGCGCTTAAAAGTTGTGGCATCTATGACCTGCATAATATCACTGATTTGGTTTTGACCAAGAAGGGCTGCAACACATGGCATAACATCTTTGCCAAAAGTTGTTGAAGGTCCAAAAATGTGCATGTAGTTGCTTGCTAATTCAGCAAATTTTGGAGCAATACCATGAGCCAATTTCCAGTTTTCATTGCTGGTTGTTACCGCATGTACGGTTTTAACGCCTTCTAATTTAGTAGCTTCTGCAGCAATTGAGCTGACATCATCGGCAAAAAGGACTAAATCAATATCCGCACCTTCAATTTGTTGTGCTGCTGTAATGGCTTTTGATGTGCCTTGGTTAATGGCCGTGCCATTGTGCTGTGCTAAGATTAAAATTTTACTCATTAGACTAACCCCTTTTCTTTTAATTGTGCAATCAATTCATCGACTGACTCAACCATAATGCCTTTTTGACGAGGTTGAGGTGATTCGTATTTTACAATGCTTAATGGCGTGTCGTTAAAATCGTTTATTGTTTCATCAATATTAATTACATCTAATGGTTTGCGTTTGGCCTTCATTATATCTGGTAGTTTAACAAAGCGGGGTTCATTAAGGCGTAGGTCAGTAGAAATAACTGCAGGTAGCGTGACTTCAATGGTTTCAAGCCCGGCATCAATTTCACGTGTTGCTAGCGCTTTGTCATCATTTATTTCAAGTTTTGAAACAAAAGTAGCTTGTGGACGTTTCCATAAAGTAGCCAGCATTTGTGGTGTTTGGTTATTGTCATCATCAATGGCTTGTTTGCCCATAATAACAAGTCCTACCTGTTCTTTCTTTGCAATACTTAAAAGGCTCGTAGCGGCTTTCAATGATTGAATTTCTGAATCAGATTCAACTAAGATTGCACGGTCGGCACCCATTGCCAAAGCAGTTCTTAATTGTTGTTGGGCATCATTTGTACCAATAGTTGCAACAATGACCTCATCTGCTTTTCCTGCCTCTTTGAGGCGTAAAGCTTCTTCAATGGCAATTTCATCAAATGGATTGATGCTCATTTTGACGCCATCGGTTGCGACATCACTGCCATCAGGTTTTACTTGAACACGTACATTGAAGTCAACTACGCGTTTAATTGCTACTAATATTTTCATATAAAGTTCTCGAATTAAGTAGAAAGTTAAATAATGACTATTTCCTCGATTATGAGTCAGAAAACCTCATGTTTAAGGTGAATAGATTAGATTTGATGGAATTATATCATTTGAGTGTATTAATGCTACTAATTATGTGAAATAAGGTTTAAGTTTGAGTGATAATTTTGTTATAATTTTGCAAAATAATAAATGACATAGGATTTGGTAATGAAGCTAGTATTTCCACATAAAGAACATAAAGATTTTGAACTTATTGGCGATAACTTTTCGATTGGTAGTTCCGAAGATGCAATGATACAAATAGAAGCTGTTGGCATGTGTAAAAATCATGCGACAATTGTTAAAGATGGAGATGACTTTTCTATCAAGGTTGATAATCCAGCAGCGATGGTTTCAGTTAATGGAAGACTGGTTAAAGAATCACGTGAAGTCAGAGAAGGAGATTTAATTATTATGTCACAAGTTCATTGTAAAATAGTGACTGAAAAAATTGAAGTTCCGGATGATAATCGAACACGAATCAGAATGGCATTGCCAAAATTTGTATTACGCGGTGTGTCAGGTGTTTATTTCGGTAAAACTTTTCCATTAAGAGGAAAAACCAGTCTTGGAAGGCATTCAGAGAATGATATTTTTATCAATGTTGATGGGATTTCAAGAAAACATGCGGTGATTTCAATTGTTGCTGATGGTCTGGAAATCGAAGATCTCGACTCTTCTAATGGCACCTTTGTTAATGGAGAAAAAGTAACAAAACAAGCAATTAAAATTGGCGATGAAATTAAATTGGATAATATCCGTTTTCTCATTCAGTCACCTGGAATGCCAGCGGCACAAAATCAAACAAGTAAGCCCAAACAAATACAAGGAACAACTAATTCAAGCGCAAACAACTTATCTTCTAGTTCCTCTGGATCAGCAATGAAATGGATTGCAACTTTAGTTGTCCTCTTGTTGGCAGCTGGCGGAGGTGCTTGGTATCTCGGATTGCTAGATAAATTTATTAAGTAGTTATAATAAGAAAGTTTACACATTTCTTTTAAAGACTATTCACTTGACAATCTAAAACAAGTTTTATTAATTTCTCGAGCATTATGTATATTTAGTAGAACTATTATTGTTCACTGATATTAGTTTTCTGTGAGATGATATAGATTAATATTTTACTTATTTTAGGTGGTTGTATTTTTTAGAGAGTTTTATAATGCACTCTAAACACACAAAAGAGTTAATTATATATTATGAATAATCAATCAAAAACAATAAATGAAGTCCAAGAGTTTCTTCAAAATGGTCAGTTTGATCAAGCGGTAGGGATAGCAAAAGAAGTAGTAAAGAAAAATCCTGAAGATGTTTTTTGTTTATCAGTAATTGCTCAATCTGAGTTTAATACAGGTGATTTAGAAAAGGCTGCTTCTACATTAGAAAAAGCCCTTGCTATAGAACCAACTGAAATTAATTTAAATCGAAACTTAGGGATTGTTAAAAATAAATTAGGAAAATTTAGTCAATCTTCCCAAGCTTTTATTAATGCTATTGAAAACAACCATAATCACCCTGGGATATTATTGGATATGCTTTTATTAGGTATTTCACTTGATAAAATTTCAGCAGAGTTATCATCACGTGTCATAGAATATGTATTTCATCGTGCAGACAATCTGAAAAATGCTTACATGAACCCTCAAGAATTACCTTTAATTTCTGAAGCTTCAAAAATTGCCAATCATATTGCACGAGATGCAAGGTATACTAAGCAAAAGCAAGCAATTGATATAATTTCATTAGGTTTTGATGATAGTAAAAAGAATCGTTTATATGACTTTTTAGATTCTTTTCATGGAGTTCAAGCACCTAAATATGCTGATCCCATGCAAAAACCTACATATCATGTCTTTCCAGACCTTGAACCACTGCCATTTTATGAGACTAAAAAGCTTAATTGGATTGAAACCCTTGAAGAAAACTGGCTTGCAATTAAAGATGAGTTGAATGCTTTGTATGATAAAAAAACATTGGTTAAGCCCTATATAGAAAATACATCAACAGGTAACCAAGAATTAGATGTGTTATCAGATTCGTTGGATTGGTCTTCTATCCATTTAATACAGTCAGGTGAATATAACAAAACCTTATTAGATAAATGTCCAACTACTAAGTCTGTTTTAGAACAGTTACCTTTATCAGTATTATCAGGGAATGGACCAGAGGCTTTTTTATCAGTTTTGCAACCTGGTGCTGAAATCAAACCTCACTATGGTTTGTCAAATATAAAGCTAACTGTACATCTTGGCCTAGAGGTCCCGAATGATTGTGCGATTCGTGTCGGTAATGAAACACAAAAGTGGCAAGAAGGAAAGGTGTTAGTGTTTGATGATTCATTTGAGCATGAAGCATGGAATCACTCCGAAGAAGAAAGAAAGGTATTTATACTTGAAGTTTGGCATCCTGATTTGTCACATTTAGAGAGGCAAGGTATACAAAAGATAATGGAGCTGCAGCATGGTGACTCACAACTTGCACTGTCTGAAAATATAGAAAATTTACTTTCAGAAATTAAACAAATCATCTAACTATTAACAATGAAACATCTGATATAAAAATTTTAAACCTTGGAAAAAATTCTAAGGTTTTTTTTTGAACAATTAATTATTAATATTATACAAAGACACTAATTTTAGGTAAAATTTAAGCCATGAAAGAAACAGATATTAAAGATATTAACTACTTTCACAAAGTAGTAGATTGCCAATATGCATGTCCTGCGCATACTCCCGTTCCCGAATATATTCGCATGATAAGTGCCGGTCGTTTTGATGATGCTTATATGATAAATTGGGAATCTAATGTTTTTCCAGGTGTCTTAGGTCGAACCTGTGACCGACCGTGCGAACCAGCATGTAGACGCGGACGAGTTGAGGATCAACCAGTAGCTATTTGCCGTCTAAAACGTGTAGCAGCAGATCATAAAGGTGATATAAAGCAGCGTTTGCCTGATATTCCAAAACAAAAAAATGGCAAAAAAATCGCATTAATTGGAGCAGGTCCTGCGGCATTAACCGTTGCACGTGATTTGATGCCTTTGGGCTATCAAGTGGACTTATATGATGACCAATACAAAGGTGGTGGCTTTATGCGCAGTCAAATCCCATCGTTTCGATTGCCAGAAGAGGTTCTTGATGAAGAGGTTAATTATATTCTCGACATGGGTGTGAGTACTCACTTTAAACATAAAGTGAACAGTTTAAAAGAAATGATGGCAAAAGATTATGATGCCATCTTTATCGGAACAGGCGCACCACGTGCCAGAGATTTGCCAAAGCTAGAGGGCAGGTCAGAGGCTGATGCCAATGTTCATCTTGGTATTGATTGGTTGGCAAATGTGGCGTTTGAACATACCAAGGAAATTGGTGAAAAAGTTTTGGTTCTTGGTGGTGGAAATACTGCAATGGATTGTTGTCGAACGGCTCGAAGAATTGGCGGTAAAGATGTACGTATTGTTGTGCGAAGCCCGCAAGCTGATATGAAAGCGTCCCCATGGGAAATTGAAGATGCCGAAGGTGAGGGTATTCCAATGTTTGAAAACCATACACCCAAAGCCTTTGTCTGTGAAAATGGCAAGCTCATAGGCATGTTATTTGAATTGGTTAAGGCTGAATATGCCGAAAATGGTCGCAGAAAACTTGTTCCAACAGGTGAAGCCGATGTCTTTATGGAATGTGATGATGTCTTAATGGCTCTGGGTCAAATGAATGCATTTCCTTGGATAGAGCGAGATTTAGGCATTGAGTTTAATGATTGGGATATGCCAGAGGTGGATAA
>JAJRQG010000050.1 GCA_024280395.1 Gammaproteobacteria bacterium
AGATGGTAATGCCTGGTGATAACGTTAAGATGACTGTTACATTGATTAACCCGATTGCGATGGAAGAAGGTTTACGCTTCGCTATCCGTGAAGGTGGTCGTACAGTTGGCGCTGGTGTTGTAGCGAAAATATTGAAGTAATCACAAGTAATAAATAGAAAAAATAAGCCAGCACAAGTGTGCTGGCTTTGGTTTCTCTAAGGTTTAAAGCAAAACTATTTAATGAAATAGGCCAGTAGCTCAATTGGCAGAGTGGCGGTCTCCAAAACCGTAGGTTGTGGGTTCGATTCCCTCCTGGCCTGCCATTAAACCTTGGTATATGTAGATAAATATAGGACAAAAAAGATGAGTCAAGCAGAAGTATCTAATTCAATCGGCGAAAAATTACGCTGGTGGCTTGCAATCGCTGCAGTTATTGGTGGGGTTGTAGGAAATCTTTATTTTGAAGATGAACTTAAAACGATTCTTCGAGTTTTAATTTTATTTGGTGGTATTTTATTGGGCGCTTTAATCGCTGCAACAACTGTTAAAGGAAGAAGTTTCTTTGCTTTTGTTAAGAGTGCGAATATTGAACGACAAAAAATAGTTTGGCCAACAAGAAATGAAACATTGCAAACCACCATGATTGTAATAGTTGTGGTTGTTATTATTGGCTTGTTTTTGTCTTTGGTTGATTTCTTTTTTAGCTGGTTAGTCGGCTATTTCTTCGGGTAAGAATCACTATGTCTAAACGATGGTATGTAGTTCACGCTTATTCTAACTTTGAGCACAAGGTGTTGATTTCTTTACAAGAAAGAATTGACAGATTGGAAATGCAAGAGTATTTTGGAGAGCTTTTGGTTCCTACTGAAACTGTTGTAGAAATGCGCAAAGGCCAAAAGCGTCAAAGTGAACGCAAGTTCTTCCCTGGTTATATTTTGGTTGAGATGGAAATGAATGATGCCTCTTGGCATTTGGTCAAAGAGACGCCAAAGGTTCTTGGTTTTATTGGTGGAACTAAAGAGAAGCCAGCACCAATTACACAAAAAGAGGCAGATATTATACTGCAGCGTGTAGTTGATGGTGAAAATGCACCGACTCCGAAGGTTATGTTTAATATAGGTGAGTTGGTTAGAGTAGTTGATGGTCCTTTTGCTGATTTTAATGGCGAAGTGGAAGATCTTAACTACGAAAAGAGTAAAATTAGAGTTGCGGTGTCAATATTTGGCCGTTCAACTCCTGTGGAATTGAACTTTGGTCAGGTTGAAAAGCTTTGATCTAATTCTAATTGGATTAAGTTCTGGTTAGGTTGTGTTCTAATATTTAGTAAGTAAAAATTTGTAAACAAAAACGATGGGGAGCTTATTTAGCGTAAGCGTTTGAACCCGGAGAAAATAAAATGGCTAAAAAAGTCGAAGCTTATATTAAGCTACAAGTGCCTGCTGGACAGGCAAATCCAAGTCCTCCAGTTGGTCCTGCATTGGGTCAGCATGGTGTCAATATTATGGAGTTTTGTAAGGCATTTAATGCAAAAACTCAAAGTACTGAGCAAGGACTTCCTACTCCTGTTGTGATCACTGTTTATAACGATAGAAGTTTTTCTTTTATCATTAAAACACCTCCTGCTGCTGTTTTGATTAAAAAAGCATTGGGTCTTAAAAGTGGTAGTGGCCGCCCAAATACTGAAAAGGTTGGCACAATCACAAGAGCTCAAATGGAAGAAATTGCAAATACAAAAGAACCTGATTTAACTGCTGCTGATATGGATGCTGCTGTTAGAACTATTGCGGGTACAGCTCGCAGTATGGGTGTTGATGCTGAGGGAGTTAAATAATGGCTATTGGTAAAAGATTAAAGTCTCTACGTGAGCAATTGGATGCAGAAAAATCTTACTCTATTGAGGATGCATTTAAGTTTTTAAGTGACAATTCAAAAGTTAAATTTGATGAGTCGGTTGATGTGTCTATTAAACTGGGTGTTGATGCGTCTAAATCTGATCAAGTAGTTCGTGGTGCAACTATTATGCCCGCTGGAACTGGCAAAACTATTCGTGTTGCTGTGTTCACACAAGGTCCTAAGGCAGAAGCTGCTAAGGAAGCTGGTGCTGATTATGTGGGTATGGACGATTTGGCTGATGAAATTAAAGGCGGCATGATGGATTTTGATGTGGTTATTGCATCGCCTGATGCCATGCGTGTTGTTGGTAAGCTTGGAACTGTTTTGGGTCCTCGTGGATTGATGCCTAACCCTAAAGTTGGAACGGTTACACCTGATGTTGTTACTGCTATTAAGAACAACAAGTCTGGACAGGCTATGTACAGAATAGATAAGGCTGGAATTATTCATACAATGATTGGTAAAGTCAGTTTTACAGCAGATGCATTGAAAGAAAATTTAAATGCTTTGCTTAAAGATTTGGTTAAGAAGAAACCTTCAGCTGCGAAAGGAAAATATATCCAGAAAATCAGTGTCTCAAGTACTATGGGCCCTGGTATTGTAGTAGATCAAGCGAGTCTTGATTTAAAATAACTAAACAATAGTCGTTCCCGCGTAGTTGGGGATATCTATAAAAAAGTTAGTAAGAAATTTTGAGGGCTGTCTTGCGACGGCCGTCAAAGACCGTTGGTGAGGTGTTGTTGATAATGGCTTTTATGTCTTAATGATGATGCTTCTTAATTTCCAGCGTAGATGGTGAAGCTTGACAGTGAGTGACCTGCTTTAAAAACAGGTTGTCTATACTCGAATGGCCACCAAAGTCCCATCGGTAGAAATACTGTGGGTTTGTTTGATACGTTTATCAAAGGAGGTAAACATGGCTCTAAGTCTAGAACAGAAGAAAGCTGTGGTTGCTGAGATTGCAAGCGTTGCAACTAATGCTCACTCACTTGTAGTGGCTGAGTACATTGGTATTTCAGTAGAAGATTTTACTGAAATGCGCTCTGAAGCTAGAAAAACTGGTGTTTTTCTAAAAGTTGCAAAGAATACTTTAGTCAAACGTGCTGTACAAGGTACAGAATTTGAATGTGTTGCTGATTCATTGGTTGGTCCAATGATTTATGCTTTTTCACAGGAAGATCCTGGTTGTGCTGCTAGATTGGTTAAAGATTACGCTAAAAAGAACGATAAGCTAGTTACTAAGCTTGTATCTATTGGCGGTAAGATGTTTGACGCTTCCGAATTAGGAAGACTTGCATCGCTACCGACTAAAGATCAGGCGATTAGTCAATTAATGAGTGTTATGAAAGCACCTGTTGAGAAACTCGTTCGTACAATTGTTGAACCAACTATTAAAATGGTTCGTACAATTGATGCAATTCGCGATCAAAAAGAATCTGTATAACTTTTAGTTATACATTAATTAAATATTAAATAAAATTTTGGAGAATAAAGATGGCCGTTTCTAAAGACGATATCTTAGAAGCAATTTCTAACATGAGTGTTATGGAAGTTGTAGAATTAATTGAAGCAATGGAAGATAAATTTGGTGTAACTGCCGCAGCTGCTGTAGCTGTAGCTGCTGCTCCTGCTGAAGGTGGCGCTGCTGCTGAAGAGCAGACTGAATTTGACGTTGTAATGTCTAGTTTTGGCGACAAAAAAGTTGCTGTAATTAAGGCTGTGCGCGGTATTACTGGTCTTGGCTTAAAAGAAGCAAAAGACATGGTGGAAAGTGCTCCAGTTGCAATTAAAGAAGGCGTTGACAAAGCAGAAGCTGAATCTGTTAAGACTCAGTTAGAAGAAGCTGGTGCTCAAGTAGACGTTAAATAAATATTTTTATATTTATTAGCAACCTTGCTTTTTGGTAGGGCTGTTATGCACTAAAGGCTAGTGGTTTTACCTCTGGCCTTTAGTCGCTTTAGAATTTTAAATTTTTATTCATAAAATTATTGATGATTTTGAATAAAAATTCAAGGATAGAAATGCGGTTTTTTTGAAGTTTATAAAACCAAGAATTGGATTCAAAACGACCATTAAATTGATGGATTTGATGGTTTATTATTAATTTTTGTTGTTAGGTGGCAGTTGTTATGAGTTATTCATTCACTGAAAAAAAGAGAATACGTAAAGATTTTAGTCGAAGTGAAACCGTTATTGAAGTTCCATTTTTACTTAAAACCCAAGTTGATTCCTATAATAAATTTCTAGGATTGCATGAAGATGATAAGTGTGGATTGCACGATGCATTAAATTCTGTATTTCCAATTGAGAGTTATTCTGGTTATGCAAAACTTGAGTACGTAAGTGTTAATGTTGAAAAACCTATTTTTAATGTAGTTGAATGTAAATTACGGGGTTTAACATTTGGTGCAACAGTTCGAGCTAAAGTTCAATTGGTTATTTATGATAAGGAAAGTTCTGCTCGCAACAAAAAAGTTAAATATGTAAAAGAACAAGAAGTTTATTTGGGTGATCTGCCGTTGATGACACCAACTGGTACCTTTGTGATTAACGGTACCGAGCGTGTTATTGTGAATCAATTACACAGATCTCCTGGAGTGTTTTTTGACCATGATAAAGGCAAGACCCATTCGTCTGGTAAATTGTTATATTCTGCAAGAATTATTCCTTACCGTGGTTCTTGGTTGGATATTGAATTTGATCCAAAAGATAACGTCTTTGTTAGAATTGATAGAAGAAGAAAGCTGCCAGCTACCATTTTATTGCGTGCTTTGGGATACGAGACAGAAGAAATTTTAGACTTGTTTTTTGATACTTATGTTATCAACTTAAATAAGCAAGGTGGAAGTATGAAATTGGTTCCTTCGCAATTGAAAGGCGAAGTGTTCGAATTTGATATTAAAGATGGCAAGAAAGTGATTGTTCCATCAGGAAAAAGAATTACAGCCCGTCATGAAAAATTATTAACCAAATCTGGCATGAAGACTCTTTCTGTTGAAGATTCTTATCTGCTGGAAAAAATAATTGCCAAACAGATTGTTAACAAAGAATCGGGTGAAGTTATTGTTGAAGCCAATGCTACAGTTACCGAAGAATTGTTAGAATTGTTAAGAGAAAATGGTGTTAAGAGTTTCCCTGTTTTATTGGTGAATGATTTGGACAATGGTTCATATATGTCTTCGACGATTAATGTAGATCCAACCAATTCACAATTGGAAGCTTTGGTTGAAATTTACAGAATGATGCGTCCTGGCGAACCACCAACTGAAGAATCATCAAAAGCCTTGTTTGAAGGTATGTTCTTTAATGCTGATCGATATGATTTATCTAAAGTCGGCAGAATGAAGTTCAACAAACGTCTTGGTAGAGAAGAAATAGAAGGTTCAAGCATATTAAGCAATGAAGACATCATTGATGTTATGCGTGAGTTGGTTAACATTAGAAATGGTCTTGGAATCGTTGATGATATTGATCATTTGGGTAACAGACGTGTTCGTTCAGTAGGTGAGCAATCAGAAAATGTATTTAGGGTTGGTCTTGTGAGAGTTCAGCGTGCTGTGCGTGAGAGATTGACTGTTGCTGATTCTGAAGGATTGGCACCACAAGATTTAATCAATGCCAAGCCTATTGCTGCCGCGGTAAAAGAATTTTTTGGTTCTAACCAATTGTCGCAATTTATGGATCAAAATAATCCATTGTCTGAAATCACACATAAACGCCGTATCTCTGCATTGGGGCCTGGTGGTCTAACACGAGAACGAGCTGGATTTGAAGTACGTGATGTACATGCAACACATTATGGTCGCTTGTGTCCAATTGAAACGCCAGAGGGACCAAATATTGGTTTGATTAACTCATTGGCTGTTTATGCAAGAACCAATCCTTATGGTTTCTTAGAGACACCTTACAGAAAAGTGGTTGATTGTGTAGTAACCAATGAAATTGAATATTTGTCAGCTATTGAAGAGGGTGAATTTCCCATTGCCCAAGCCAATGCTATTATGGATAAAAAAGGCAAATTGACTGAAGATTTTGTATTGAGTAGACACCAGGGTGAGGTGACATTACAAGAACCTGATCAAATCAAGTATATGGATGTGTCTCCAAAACAAATTGTGTCTGTTGCTGCCGCTTTGATTCCGTTTCTTGAGCATGATGACGCGAATAGAGCGTTGATGGGATCAAACATGCAACGTCAGGCGGTTCCTACTTTAAAAGTAGATAAGCCCCTTGTTGGAACTGGTATGGAAAAAATAGTTTCAAGAGATTCAGGTGTTACAGCAATGGCTAAACGTCCTGGAACTGTTGAAATGGCAGATGCTTCAAGAATTGTGATTCGTGTTGATGAAGAGTATATTGGGGAAGACGATCCGGGCGTTGATATTTATAATTTAACCAAATACACCCGTTCAAATCAAAATACCTGTATCAATCAGAAAACCATTGTAAATATTGGTGATAGAGTTGATGTTGGTGATGTTTTGGCAGATGGTCCATCTACAGATTTGGGTGAATTGTCTTTGGGGCAAAATATGCTAATCGCATTTATGCCTTGGAATGGTTATAACTTTGAAGATTCAATTCTTATTTCTGAGAAAGTGGTTAAGGAAGACAGATTTACAACGATTCATATTGTAGAAATGACTTGTATAGCCCGCGATACGAAATTGGGTATTGAAGAAATTACTGCTGATATTCCAAACATCAGTGAAAGTGCACTGACAAAACTCGATGATTCGGGAATTGTTTATGTGGGTGCTGAAGTTGGGCCCGGGGATATTTTGGTTGGCAAGGTTACACCAAAAGGCGAAACACAGCTAACCCCTGAAGAAAAGCTACTGAGAGCTATTTTTGGTGAAAAAGCACTGGATGTAAAAGATACATCATTAAAAGTGGGTTCAAGTACATTTGGTACGGTTATTGATGTTCAGGTCTTTACCAGAGATGGTGTCGAGAAAGGACACAGAGCTGAAAAGATTGAAGAAGAGCAGTTAGAGCAAGTTAGAAATGACATGAATGATCAGTTTAGAATCATGCGTGGCGTTATTCAACAAAGACTAAATGCATTGTTGCTTGGGCAAACTGTTGTTAAAGCTCCTGATTTGAAGAAGGGTGCAAAGGTAACTGAAGAGTATTTAGTTGGATTGAACCCAAGCGAGTGGTTTGATATTAAAGTTAAAGATTCTAAAGTAGCTGAACAAATTGATCAGATGGCTGAGCAAATTGATCACCAAAGAAAATTGTTTGATGCGAAATTCGAAGACAAAAAATCTAAAATTACATCAGGTGACGATTTGGCTCCGGGTGTATTGAAAATGGTTAAGGTTTATTTGGCTGTAAAACGCCGTATTCAACCAGGCGATAAGATGGCTGGTCGTCACGGCAACAAAGGTGTAATTTCGATGGTAGTACCTGAAGAAGATATGCCGTTTGACAAAAATGGTCGTCCAGTAGATATCGTTTTAAATCCGCTAGGCGTGCCTTCGCGAATGAATATCGGCCAGGTATTAGAGGTTCATTTGGGGTGGGCTGCCCGTGGTCTTGGAGACAAGATAACAGAAATGCTAGAGCGCAATGAATCAGCAAAAAAATTACGTGGTTTCTTGTCTAAAGTCTATAACTTAGATCAAGACAGAGTAAACATGGACGATTTTACTGATGATGAAGTGTTTGAAATGTCACATAATTTAAAAGGTGGTGTTCCAATGGGCACTCCGGTATTTGATGGGGCAGAAGAAAAGCACATTAAAGGCATGTTGGAGTTGGCAGGATTGCCAACTAGTGGTCAAGCTATTCTTTATGATGGAAGAACTGGTAAGCAATTTGATCGTCCAGTGACTACTGGCTATATGTATATGTTAAAACTTAATCATTTGGTTGATGACAAAATGCATGCTCGTTCAACGGGTCCATATTCATTGGTGACACAGCAACCCTTGGGTGGTAAAGCACAATTTGGTGGTCAAAGATTCGGTGAGATGGAAGTATGGGCGCTTGAAGCTTATGGTGCTGCATATACTTTACAAGAAATGTTGACCGTGAAATCCGATGATGTTGTGGGTCGTAACCAGACTTACAAAAATATTGTTGATGGTCGTCATGAAATTGTAGCTGGAATGCCTGAATCGTTTAATGTTTTGATTAAAGAAGTGCGTTCATTGGGCTTAAACATAGAATTAGAAAACGAATAATACTCAGGACCAAATAGGAGAAATATATGAAAGATTTACTTAAACTGTTTAATCCGCAAAAAGAAATTCAAAATTTCGATGCGATAAAATGCAGCTTAGCGACACCTGAGTTAATTCGTTCTTGGTCTTTTGGTGAAGTTAAAAAGCCAGAAACGATCAATTACAGAACTTTTAAACCAGAACGCGATGGATTGTTTTGTGCGGCAATTTTTGGTCCAACCAAAGATTACGAATGTTTGTGTGGCAAGTATAAGCGCATGAAGCACCGTGGTGTTGTTTGTGAGAAATGTGGAACAGAAGTTACATTGTCTAAAGTTAGACGTGAGCGCATGGGGCATATTGCTTTGGCAAGTCCAGTTGCACATATCTGGTTTTTGAAATCATTGCCATCAAGAATTGGTTTAATGTTAGAAATGACCTTGCGTGAAATTGAGCGTATTCTGTATTTCGAATCATTTGTGGTGACTGATCCAGGTATGACTGATTTGGAAATGGGTTCTTTGTTAACAGACTAGCAATATACTGCAGCCATAGAATCCTGGGGAGATGAATTCAAAGCCAAGATGGGTGCTGAAGCAATTTTTGATTTATTAAAAGACATTAACTTGAATAAATCATTGGTGCAGTTTCATGAAGAAATTGAATCAACCCGCTCAGTAACGAAAATTAAAAGATTATCTAAGCGCATCAAATTATTTGATTCGTTTGTAAAATCGGGCAACCGTCCAGAGCACATGATTATGACTGTGTTGCCAGTTTTGCCGCCAGAATTAAGACCGTTGGTTCCTCTGGATGGCGGACGTTTTGCTACTTCTGATTTGAATGATTTGTACAGAAGAGTGATCAACAGAAACAACAGACTTGGAAGACTGTTGGATTTGCATGCACCAGATATTATCGTACGCAATGAAAAACGTATGTTACAAGAATCTGTAGATGCATTGTTGGACAATGGTCGTCGTGGTAGAGCGATAACCGGAACAAACAAACGCCCATTGAAATCTTTGGCCGATATGATTAAAGGTAAACAAGGTCGTTTCCGTCAGAATCTATTGGGTAAACGTGTGGATTATTCGGGTCGTTCAGTGATTGTGGTTGGACCCACGCTGAAATTACACCAATGTGGTTTACCAAAGAAAATGGCGCTTGAATTATTTAAGCCTTTTATTTTGGGCAAACTTTTACAAAACGACTTTGTCTCAACAATTAAAGCGGCTAAGCGAAGTGTAGAAGATGAAACTCCTGAGGTTTGGGATATTCTTTCTGATGTTATTCGTGAACATCCAGTAATGTTGAATCGTGCACCTACGCTTCATAGATTGGGTATTCAAGCTTTCGAACCTATTTTGATTGAAGGAAAAGCTATTCAATTGCATCCATTGGTTTGTACAGCATTTAATGCGGATTTCGATGGTGACCAAATGGCGGTACACGTTCCATTGTCAATTGAAGCGCAACTTGAAGCCAGAACATTGATGATGTCAACCAATAATATTTTGTCACCTGCAAGTGGTGAACCAATTATTGTTCCATCACAAGATGTGGTGTTGGGCCTGTATTACATGACTCGCGAGTTGATTAATCAACCTGGCGAAGGCATGATATTTGCCGATACTGATGAAGTTCAGAGAGCTTATGACAATGAGAAAGTAACTTTACAAGCAAAAATCAAGGTAAGACTTGGATTTACCACTACCGATGAAAGTGGTGTTGAGTCAACAACTACCAAAATAGTGGATACCACTGTTGGTCGTTCTTTGTTGCATAAAATCTTACCCAAAGGATTGGATTTTGAGAATATCAATGTGGTTTTATCTAAAAAGAATATTTCAAAATTATTAAGTACTTGTTACCATGAAATGGGTGTAAAGCACACGGTTATTTTTGCCGATCAGTTGATGTACACAGGTTTTAGATATGCGACTTATTCTGGCATGTCAATCGGTGTTGATGATTTGATCATCCCCGATGAAAAGAAAGACATATTGGCGGTTTCCGAAAAAGAAGTGTTGGCCATTCAGGGTCAGTATTCTTCAGGTTTAGTTACAGCAGGTGAAAGATACAATAAGGTTATTGATATTTGGTCACGCGCCAATGAAGATGTCGCTAAGGCGATGATGACTGCATTGGGTACGGACACTGTTCTTGACAAAGATGGCAATAAAGTTAGTCAAGACTCAATGAATTCTGTATATGTAATGGCTGATTCTGGTGCCAGGGGTTCCCCAGCACAAATGAGACAGTTATCAGGTATGCGTGGTTTGATGGCAAAACCAGATGGTTCAATTATTGAATCTCCGATTAAGGCAAACTTTAGGGAAGGCCTTGATGTGATGCAGTATTTCTCATCAACTCATGGAGCTCGTAAAGGTTTGGCCGATACAGCTTTGAAGACAGCTAACTCTGGTTACTTAACCAGGCGTTTGGTTG
This sequence comes from Gammaproteobacteria bacterium, assembly GCA_024280395.1. Lineage (GTDB taxonomy): Bacteria > Pseudomonadota > Gammaproteobacteria > Xanthomonadales > Marinicellaceae > NORP309. The sequence goes on from JAJRQG010000050.1 coordinate 10,496, forward strand.
ATGTGGCACAAGATGTCGTGATCACTATTGAAGATTGTGAAACCATCACAGGCATGAATATGACCGCCATTGTTGCTGGTGGTGAAGTGGTTCAGACATTAGGCGATAGAGTGTTGGGTCGTGTAGTGGCACAAGATGTGTTTGCTAAAGAAGGCGATGAAATCCCGTTGTTTGAACAAGGACAGTTAATTGATGAAGTGTGTGTGGCTAAGATTGAAGAATCAGGGATAGACATTTTAAAAGTTAGATCTCCTATTACTTGTCAGGCAAAGGCTGGGATTTGTGGAAATTGTTATGGACGTGATTTGTCTCGTGGTAAACATGTGAGTATTGGCGAAGCAGTTGGTGTTGTAGCAGCCCAAAGTATTGGTGAGCCAGGAACACAGTTAACCATGCGTACATTCCATATTGGTGGTGTTGCATCTAAGCAAGCAGCAAACAACCAGATTCAAATTAAGGCTGATGGTGTTGCTAAATTACACAACATTAAAACTGTTAAGAACAAGGATAAAAAATTGGTAGCGATTTCTCGTTCAGGTGAATTAACCATTCATGAAACATCTGGCAGAGAAAAAGAGCGTTATAAGATTCCTTATGGATCTGTTATCAGTGTAAATGATGGCGCTAAGGTTAAAGGCGGCGATATTTTGGTGACTTGGGATCCTCATACTCATCCAATTGTAACTGAAGTTGCTGGTGTGGTTAATTTTATTGATTTCCAAGACAATGTTACTGTGCAAGAGCAAGTTGATTCATTAACGGGCTTAACAAGTTTTGTGATAACTGATCCCAAAACACGTGGTACGAAAGGCAAAGACATGCGTCCTATGGTTAGATTAGAGAATAAGCGTGGTAAACCTATCATGATTCCAGGAACGGATATACCTGCTCAATATTTCTTACCACCAGGTGCGACCATTAACATCCAAAACAAACAGGAAGTTAAAGTGGGTGATTTTTTGGCTAAGATTCCTCAAGAATCTTCTAAGAATAGAGATATTACCGGTGGTTTACCACGTGTGGCTGATTTATTTGAAGCAAGAAAGCCTAAAGACGCGGCATTGCAAGCAGAAGCTGCGGGTGTTGTGTCGTTTGGTAAGGAGACCAAGAGCAAGAATAGATTGGTAATCACAACAAAAGACGGAGACAATGTTGAAACATTGATTCCTAAGTGGCGCCAAATAATTGTATTTGAAGGTGAGCATGTTGATAGAGGTGAGGTGGTAGTAGAGGGCGAACCAAGTCCACATGATATCTTACGTTTGCAAGGTGTTGAAACTTTAGCAAATTATTTAGTGAATGAGATTCAAGACGTGTATCGTTTACAAGGTGTTGGAATTGATGATAAGCACATTGAAACAATTATTAGACAAATGTTAAGAAAGGTTGAAATTGTTACTCCTGGTGATTCAGATTTATTGAAATCGGAACAGGTTTCATTAAAAGAAGTTACAGCCATCAATAAGGACATATTAAGTAAAGACGGTATACCGGTTGATTTTCAATTAATGTTGTTGGGTATTACCAAAGCATCACTGGCTACAGAGTCATTTATTTCTGCGGCTTCTTTCCAGGAAACAACAAGAGTACTAACAGAGGCTTCAGTTCGAGGCACCAAAGATTACTTAAGAGGCTTGAAAGAAAATGTTATTGTAGGCCGCTTGATTCCTGCTGGAACGGGCTTGGCTTACCATCAGGCACGTAAGAAATCACGAGAAGCTGAATTGAAATCAGATTTGATGGCAATTGAAGCAGAGTCCTTAAAAGATACTGCTGCGATGGATGTTTCTGAGGTGTTAGATAATTAAAACGTGTGCAAATCAAACAGATTTGTGTAATTAATATGCGGGAAGGCCAAGAGTTGTAATAAATTTTAATATTTATCAAAACAATGCTTGACTAAAAGTAGTGAAATCACTAAAATCCCCGTTCTGAATTTGACAGGCTGGTTTTGACTGGCCTGTCTTTTGTTTTCTATAGGGTATAAGAAAGAGAATATGGCAACGATAAATCAATTAGTAAGAAAGCCTAGAAAGCCAAAAGCTTACAAAACAAATGTACCGGCTTTAGAGGCCTGTCCACAAAGGCGTGGAGTGTGTGCTCGTGTATATACGACTACACCTAAAAAACCTAACTCTGCATTGCGTAAAGTTGCACGTGTTAGATTGACCAATGGCTTTGAAGTAACCAGTTATATTGGCGGAGAAGGCCATAATTTACAAGAACACAGTATTGTATTGATACGTGGTGGTCGTGTTAAAGATTTACCTGGTGTTCGTTATCACGTAGTGCGTGGTGCATTGGATACCGCTGGTGTTGGTGACAGAAGGCAAGGTCGTTCTAAGTATGGAACTAAACGTCCTAAATCATAAGTAGAAATAATAATTTTAGTATTTCAAAGAAAAATAGTTAAAACTCTAAAGGTTCTTTGAGAGAAGTAGAAAAGGTTAAAGAAATAAAATGTCTAGAAAGAAAGGTAATTTTAAAAGAGATATTCTGCCAGATCCTAAATTTGGAAGTGAGTTGATCAGTAAGTTTATGAACATGGTGATGGTTGATGGAAAGAAATCAGTTGCTGAGAAAATCATATATGGTGCATTGGATGCTGTTGTTGCAAAAGAAAAAGGCGACGCTGTTGAATTGTGCGAAGCTGCGCTAACAAAAGTTAAGCCGATGGTTGAGGTTAAATCTCGTCGTGTTGGCGGAGCGACTTATCAAGTGCCTATTGAAGTAAGGTCATCTAGACAAATGGCATTGGCCATGCGTTGGGTAATTGATGCGGCAAGAAAGCGCGGTGAAGATGGTATGCCTTTAAGATTGGCTGGTGAATTGTCGGATGCATTGCACGATCGTGGATCAGCAATGAAGAAACGTGAAGACACGCATAAAATGGCAGAAGCCAATAAGGCGTTTGCTCATTACCGTTGGTAATTAGACTGTAAATTAAGAAAGGAAAAAGTTGTGGCTAGGCAGACACCAATAGATAGGTATAGAAATATTGGTATCATGGCACATATAGATGCTGGCAAGACTACAACAACAGAAAGAATTTTATACTACACTGGAGTGTCGCATAAAATAGGAGAAGTTCATGATGGTAATGCTACGATGGACTGGATGGAGCAAGAACAAGAGCGCGGCATAACGATAACATCGGCTGCAACGACTTGTTTTTGGTCTGGTATGGATGAGCAGTTTAAAAGTCACAGGGTTAATATTATAGATACGCCTGGCCATGTTGACTTTACCATTGAGGTTGAAAGGTCCTTAAGGGTTTTAGATGGAGCAGTCGCAGTTTTTTGTGCTGTTGGTGGTGTTGAGCCACAGTCTGAAACAGTTTGGAGGCAAGCAGACCGTTATAAAGTGCCTAGATTGGCTTTTATTAATAAGATGGATAGAATTGGAGCGGATTTTGAGCGGGTTGTAGATCATGTTCGCGAAAGATTAGGTGCTGTTGCGGTGCCACTACAGTTGCCGATAGGCGCAGAGGATGACTTTGTGGGATTGGTTGATTTGCTTAGGATGAAGGCAATATACTGGAAAGATGAAAACATGGGAATGGAACATGAGGCCAGAGATATCCCAGCTGATTTATTGGTCGAATGCGAGGCAGCAAGAGAATTCATAATTGAATCAGCTGCTGAAGCCAACGAAGAATTGATGGACAAGTACCTGGAAGATGGGCTGTTAACAGATTCTGAAATTCTTCAAGGCTTAAGAACGCGAACAATTAATAACGAGATTGTTTGCTGTTTATGCGGGTCAGCCTTTAAAAACAAAGGTGTTCAAGCAATGTTGGATAAGGTGATTGAGTTACTGCCTTCTCCGTTAGATGTTCCTGCAATCACTGGTGTGATTGATAGTAATGGTAAGTTAGATGAAAGAAAGCCTGATGATGGGGCTCCTTTTGCTGCCTTAGTATTTAAAATAGCGACAGATTCATTTGTTGGAACTTTGGCTTTTTTAAGAGTGTATTCTGGAACAGTCAAAACTGGCGATATGGTTTTTAACCCTGTTAAAGG
>JAJRQG010000051.1 GCA_024280395.1 Gammaproteobacteria bacterium
CGGGTTTTTGTGCGTTGATTCTGTAATGGCGGTGAGAGAGGGATGTACTTTCAGGCATCCTGCCTTGCGCCCTTCGGGTGCTAACGCAGTACAAATTGTTCCAGACAATTTGTCGAACCCTCTTATCGGGTTCTCATACCTACGCAAACAGCATTATTAAAACATAACCCTAAAGGGTCAGTTTAAATAATGGCGGTGAGAGAGGGATTTGAACCCTCGAAACGTTTCCGTTTACACACTTTCCAGGCGTGCGCCTTAAGCCGCTCGGCCATCTCACCGTATTTATAAGTTGTCACAGTTTATTAACATCCAGTTTAGGAAAGCGTGTAACACACTTTTACTCCGGACGTCCTGTCCTGCGCCCTTCGGGCCAGCTAAAGCTGTTCAAATCGTTCCAGACGATTTAGTCAGGAGTGCGCCTTAAGCCGCTCGGCCATCTCACCTTATTGGGAGCGGAATATTAACTGATTGTTTGTTACTTATCAAGATTATTGAATATTTGTTACTATTTACCTATTGTTTCGTTTTTAATATGAGGTAAAATCATTCGGAAATTTTATTGGGACAAAACAAATGCTATTTAAAAAAGTTAGTTTAATAATTATGGTTGTGGGTTTGATTGTGGGTTGTTCACAAAATCATGTCAAACCAACAAAGACAAATTCAGACAAACAAGCCAGTAATGATAAGGTATTTAACTTGCCTTATTTGATGCGTGATTTGGACAATGGACTGAGAGTTATTGTTGTGCCTACGGATTATCCTGAGGTGGTTACTGTACAAATTCCTGTGCAGACAGGTTCGCGTAACGAAGTAGAAGAGGGTAAATCTGGTTTTGCACATTTCTTTGAACACATGATGTTTCATGGAACTGACAATTATTCAACAGAAGAATACAGCAAAATATTAAAAAATGCAGGCGCTGATCAAAATGCCTATACCACGGATGATTATACGAATTACCATACAACATTGACCAAAGATGATTTAGATGTGTTGTTGATGCTGGAAGCAGACAGATTTCAGAACTTGACTTTTGAAGAGGCTGAATTTAAAACCGAAGCATTGGCTGTTAAAGGCGAATACTTAAAAAACAGTGCCAATCCTTTTTCTAAGTTGCGTGAAACTATTCGGGATAATGCATTCACGAAGCACACCTATAAGCATACAACAATGGGTTTCTTTAGAGACATTGATGATATGCCCAATCAATACGAATATGCCAAGGAGTTCTTTGACCGCTGGTACCGTCCTGAAAAAACGGCAGTAATAGTCGTTGGGGATGTAGATGCTGAGAAAACATTTGAGTTAGTTAAAAAATATTGGGGCAATTGGAAACCTGGAAACTATGTTGCAGATATTCCCAAAGAGCCTAAGTCAATAGGACAAATATACAAACATGTTAAGTGGGAATCTCCCACTCAACCTTGGTTTACAATTGCCTTTCATGGCCCAGCTGACAACCCACAATTTGTTGATAAAAACGCTTTGGATTTAATGCTTCAGATTAACTTTGGAAGTACATCTGAAATCTATCAAGAATTAGTGACCAACAAACAATTGGCTGATCAGTTTTATGCATTTACACCCAGCCATAAAGACCCTGGTTTAATTTATTTTGCTGCAAGACTAACCGATGCCAAACATTTTAATACCGTTAAAAATGCCATAGTGGATACAATCGTTCAAGCCAGAACCCAAGCAGTAGATGTAACAAAATTAAATGATTTAAAGTCAGCACAAAGATATGGGTTTGCCACTGCTTTGGATAATTCAGCTACCATTGGTGCGATATTAGCCAGCAATGTACAACGCAATCGAGACCCTGAAATTATTAACCAAGACTTCAATACATTGAAAAAGATTACTGTTGATGATTTGTTAATGGTCGCCAATAAATACTTGGTTGATGATGGGCGAGTTATGGTGAGTTTGTCAAAAGATGAAACAATAGATGGATTAGACAATAATTTTAACCTTTCTAAATTGGTTGAGTTAGCGAATCAACCCAAAGAATCACAATTCAAAATCGTTGATATGCGCAACCAAAGCCCAATCATTGATTTAAATTTATTGTTTAATTCAGGGCCTGCTTATGAAGATTCGACTAAAAATGGTGTGGCTGTTTTAACGGCCAATATGCTAACTGAAGGTGGATCCAAATTTCATTCGTCTACTGAACTGAATAAATTGATGCTGCCCATGGCTGCAAGTTTTGGTAATCAGGTAGATAAGGAAATGATGAGTTTTCATGGACGTGTACATCAGGAAAAAGCCCAAGAATGGATGGGATATGTGACTGAAATGTTGTTACAGCCTGGATTCAGAGAAGATGATTTTAAACGCTTGAAACAGCAACAAATTAATGCCATAAAGACTGACCTAAAAGGCAACAATGATGAAGAGTTGGGCAAAGAAGTTTTGTACAATAAATTGTATGAAGGTCATGTCTATGAAACAGCCAATTTGGGAGATTTGTCTGAGTTGGAAAGCATTACATTAGATGATGTTAAGGCTTTCTACCATTCTCAATTAAACCAGAAAAATTTAACCATTGGTATCACAGGAAATTTATCAGATGAATTGTTTGAACAATTGCAAACATCAATAGTCAATCAATTGTCCATTGGTTCTGCCAATGTAAATATAGAAAAAGCCCCTGATTTAATAGGACGTTCTGTCACTATTGTAGAAAAAGAAACATTGGCAACAGCCGTTTCTTTTGGATTCCCAATCGATATCACACGTGCAGACAAAGATTGGACTGCATTGTGGTTGGTGCGTTCTTATCTGGGTGAACACCGCAACTCAAATAGCCATTTATACGATGAAATACGTGCAAAACGTGGTATGAATTATGGTGATTATGCTTATATTGAATATTTTCCTAGGGGCATGTTCCGCACACAACCTGAAGCCAATTTGGGTCGCAGTTCACAAATCTTTCAAATTTGGATTCGTCCACTGCGCACCAATCAAGATGCCCATTTTGCGACCCGTGTAGCGGCCTATGAATTGCATCACTTGATTAAACATGGCTTAACCCAAGAGCAATTCGACAGCACCAAAAACTATTTATCAAAATACGTTGGTTTGTTGGTGAAAAGCCAAGACAGAATTCTGGGCTATGCTTTAGACAGTGAATACTATGGCATACCAGAATTCACAAAATATGTAAAACAAGGTTTGTCAGAATTAACCCTTGAAGATGTAAATAAAGTAATAACACAATACTTGCAGGAAGAAAACATGCATTTTGTCTTTATCACCAAAGATGCGCAAGATATGAAGAAACGATTGGTATCAGGTCAAGAATCTCCGATGAAGTACAATTCAGAAAAAGATGAATCTCTGCTTAAAAAGGATGAATTTTTACAGAAATTCCCATTGTATATCGATGAAGATGAAGTGGAGATTATTCCTGTAGAACAAGTATTTGAATAAATTTTGATTGAAGATTGGTGTAGTTAAATTTCAGATTTATCTGCACCAATGTGTTTTAATGTTTATTCTTTGTTATACTATCTATAACCCAAATCTCGATATAGAAAATACGATGATAGCACAAGTCCTTGATGCACCTAGAAAACCCAGAAAAAGCTTCATCACCAATATAGTGACTTTAGTTTTTCTTGTTTTCCTATGCACATCAGTTACTTGCACTCTCAAACGCATTTCTATATCGGGATTTGGGTATAATTCGGATAAATTTTAATATTCATGCCAACAATAGAAAATATCACCCAGCACATTATTGCCTACTCTAAAGGAGATATGGTAGAGTTAGGAGTTATTGTTGATGCTTTGTACAAAGAGTTATGTAAGGTTGCGAAATCACAACTCAACAAACTTGGATCAAAAGATATTTCTCCACAAGAATTGGTGCATGAGGTTTATCTCAAATTTTCTAAATCCTTATCGGTCAATGCCAATTGTCGTAGACACTTTTTAGCCATTGCAGCCAACGCCATGCGCTATTTAATCATTGATCAAATAAGAACAAATGGCAGCCAAAAACGGGGTGCAAACTTTCGTGCGACAACTTTATCGGACAGTAAATTGCCGATTCAGAGTAACGCAGAAGAAATACTTTATGTACATGAAGGTATTGAAAAATTACGTGCCATAGATGAAAAGCTGGCCATAACTGTAGAATGTAAGTATTTTGCTGGTTATTCAGAACAAGAAACTGCAGAGGCATTAAATGTGAATGTACGTTCAGTCAGACGCTACTGGAAGCGTTCAAGAAAATGGCTGGCTATTGAATTTGCCAATCAAACCGGTTGAATCTCTATTGAATTTAAGCCCAACCTTACAACAAAACAATTGACATGAGTCGGGGTTTCAGGAATGATAAATACATGTAATATGGGGATAAATAGCAGATGTCTGAAACCAAAATAAACGAGCTGTTAAAAAAAGCACTATTTTTAGAAACTCATGAACGCACAGCCTTCTTAGAAAATATAGAAGAGGGCTCTCTCAAACAAAAATTGACCTTGTTATTAAATGATGATGAAGAGTTGACCCAATTTGTATTAAAAACTTCTCATGGTGCACAACCCCTAAGTAACCATCAAATTAAAGATTTAAAATCAGGTGACAAAGTCAAGCAATTTATCATTGTTAAACTCATTGCAAAAGGTGGCATGGGCTCGGTTTATCTGGCTTATGATGAAAAACTCAAACGCAATGTGGCGATAAAAACCATTCGTTCGGAATACATCAAAGAAGCCGCAACCCAACAACGATTCAAACAAGAAGCGCAGATTCTTTCACAAATCAACCATCCATCTATTTGTCAAATATATGATTATATTGACTACGATGATGGCGATATGTTGGTGCTTGAATTGGTAGATGGCATTACTCTGACCAATATAAATTTATCCGATCAAGAAAAATTGGAAGTCTTTATCCAAATAGCTACAGCGTTAGAAACCGCGCATAAAAAAGATGTGATCCACCGTGATTTAAAGCCTGATAATATAATGTACACAGCAAATAAAAAAATCAAAGTATTGGACTTTGGTATTGCTAAATCAACAGTGATGGAAAAACCCAACATATATCTAGAAGAACCCAAACTAACAGACAATGACAAGCCGATAACCAAAATGGGAACTTTGATGGGCACATTGTTGTACATGAGTCCTGAACAGGCTCAAGGCAATGAAATCACCAAAGCCAGTGATATTTATTCGTTTGGTATCATTATGCAAGAAATCTTAACAGGTGTTACAGTCTATGATTTGGGCAGCACCAAAGAGTTAAAGCAACAAGTGATTCAGGCTGAAAAAACAAACAATGAGTTAGTACCTAAAAGCTACAAAGCTTTAATAAAAGCAATGACTCAACGTGATTCTGAAAATAGGCCCAATGCTTTTGAAGTGGTAAAGGCATTAAAAGAAATCAAAGAAATTCCCAAACGCAGATTTAAAAAGATAGCCATAATCAGCCTTATTTTATTCACTGTTCTGGGATTTGGTAAATACACCTATGATTTAAAACAACAAACAAATGCAGCAGAGCAAGCCCGAATAGAAGCGGAATTTGCACAAACTAAAGCCGAGAAGTCTCAACAGGAATCTGAAAAAGTCACTGAGTTTTTAGAAGGCCTGTTTTTGGAATCTGATCCATTTGCAAATGCTGGAGAAGAAATGACAGCCAGAAAAATGCTTGATCAAGGATCAAAAAAAATCAGTGAAGAATTAGCAGACCAACCCAATATTCTTTTCAGACTCAAGGCCACAATTGGTGAAATCTATACACAATTGGGAGAACACGAATCTGCACAACAACAATTTGATGGAATTTCAAAGATGCTTGATTCCGATTTAATTGATGATGAAATGAAATTGGAATTTTTATCTAAGCAAGCCAATGAATATTATGAAACCAGCCAATTGGATAAGATGGAAGATACCCTTAATCAAGGGATGAGAATATATCATGCCAACAAAAATCTTGAAGCACATTATTACTATGATTTATTGTTTAATTTAGGCGTAGCCTATGCTGACAAAGGACAAATTGATAAGGCAATGCAAGCTTATAAAGAGTCGATAGCCTTTTATTTTAAAGATAAAAAAACATACCAATACAAGATTATCGAAAACTATAATTCTCGAGGTTTGCTTTATGCAAATCGTGGCAACAATGAAAAAGCGATAGAATATTTAGAGAAAGCCTTGTCAATGGTCAACCCCCAAGAAGACAAAGATTTAGATTATAAAACAACCATCAAAGGCAATTTAAGTTATATTTATAGCAATGTCAATCAACATGAAAAAGCCATTGCGTATGCATTATCTATCATCGAATTAAGGAAAAAATTATTGGGAGAAAATCATATATCCTTAGCGCTATCCTATGATACGACTTCAACCATTTATATGGCAGCTGGTGACCCTGAAAAAAGCATAGAATACAATGGCAAAGCATTGGCAATCTATAAAAACTTACGCACAAAAAATAACAAACATTATTTGGTTTCCATGATGAACCGAGCAACCATATATAATCGAAGTGGTGATGATGAAAAATCAGAAAACAGTTATCTCGAAGTATTACCAATGCTGCATGATTTTTATGGAGAAAGACACAAAAGAATAGCCGATTTATACTTACATTTAGCGGCTACACGAATTAACATGAAAAAATACTCACAAGCTGAACAAAACCTCAAAGCAGCCATAAAAATGTACGATGAACTCAATTACCCAATTCAAGGAAGCGTCATTAGAGCATACCAAAGCCTTTCTATCTTATACACCAGACAAGGCGAAAATACAAAAGTCTTGCAAACCTACAAAACACTATTAGAAAATCTGCAATCCGAACCAGAAAAAGACCAAAAAATGATCGAGGAAATTCAGGAAAAAATACAACAACTCGATAATAAAGACTAATCTATTATTCAAGAACGTTACAGGCTATTGGAATAGAAGCACTAGACTTTACTCGTGTTCGGAATCGGGGCTTCAGCCCTGCCAAAACTTAAATTAACACCACCACTCAAATCAATACATCAATCAATAACACAACTCATATCGTTTTCAATATTCAATTTTCAATTTTCAATTTTCAATTTTAAACTTTCAATTTTAAACTTTCAATTAGTTAAGTTTTCAATTATCCATTGTCAATTATTAATTATTTTTAATTGACCTGTCCTATTTCAAATCCATTCTGCGATTACATATATAACAACATAACTTTAATAGGAGAAAAATCATGAAAAAATTAATCACAGCAACACTTTTAACCCTTATTTTATTAACCAGTACCACCCAAGCAGCTGATGAAGGCATTAAAGTGCATGGGCATTGGACATTTGAAATCTATAATCCTGATGGCAGTTTTGATCGGAAGGTGGAGTTTGAGAATGCTTTAGCTATATCAGGAGTTACAGCATTACTAAGGATTATGGAAAAAAAAGCCATTGACTATTGGTTTATAAGAATTGATGCAGGTGGGTTATCAATGGCAGGTCAACACCCATGTAATGATAATAGCACTCCAATACCTTGTTCTATTGGAGAATTAGGAGGCCCTACTAATAATGGTCCAAGTGAATTTCTGAATTTAACTTATCAAGTTGCCAATTCAAAATTCATCCTAAATGGTTCATTTACCACAGCTAGTGGACTTGTTTCACCAGAAATAGGGAAGGTAGAAACCTTTATTAATACATGCGATGTGAATAGTGCAGGTGGCGATGGTCAATCAGGAGGTTTATTATGTAATGTATTAAATGGTACAACATTTACAGAAAAAACTTTAGCATCACCAATATCATTGTCTTCTGGTCAAATCGTCCAAGTCACCGTTGAAATTAGCTTTAGTTAAATACATTAACTTAATCTAGGGAAAAACCATGAAAACCACATTATTACTTTTTAGCTTTATTTCTGTACAAGTTGCATTAGCACAAACCGCCGATTTAAGTGTCACACAATCCACCGATGTCACCCGTGCCACGGTGGGACAAAATGTGGTTTATACCTTGGCAGCCCACAATGCAGGGCCTGATGCCAATCCATCGGTTAGAGTGACTGATTATTTACCAACTGAAGTGAGTGTGGTAAATATGGATGCTGCATGTCTGACAGATGTAAATGACAGCCGTTTGATAAATTGTGATATTTCCTTGGCCAATGGTGTCACACAAAATATGGCTATTGAAGTGGTTGTTGATAGCTTGCCACCAGCAGGGCCTCGGGTGTATTTATCTGGCTTGTTGTCTGATGGTGTTTCAACTGGTTTTTTTCGAAAATGGGTGGATACGCAAAATTTTGATACCATCGCTGCATTACTCAATTTAACCATCAATCCACGGGGTGTTTATTTACAAAACGATGGTGGCGTACTGATTGCAGAAAGAGGTGATTTGAGTGCAACAATAGCTGATGGTAAAATCCAATATGCGCACCCCTTAGGTAATTTACAAAGTACCTTGGTTACAGGCGGTCTATTGGTCAATCCCAATGATGTCATCAAAGCCCCAGATGGACTGTTGTATATTGCCGATGCCAATGGCATTCGTTTGGATGGTATGGGGCTGCCTACAGCTGATACATCGGGTCGAATCATTAAAATTGATCCCAATACTGCCGTACAAACATTGGTTGCCGAAGGCACGAATATCAGCACACCCACAGGACTGATTTGGCGAGCAGGGCAGTTAATTGTATCTGATTTATCGGGAAAACTTATCAGTATTGACCCCACAACAGGTGTTCAACAATTGATTTCATCAGGTGGATTGTTACAATTGCCGCAAGCCCTGACCGAAGTGAATGGTGTGTATTATGTTGCCGATGCCAGCAATGGTGTAGTCAGTGTCAATGCCATAACTTTAGCCCAAGCGGTTTTTGCCCCCAGTGACA
>JAJRQG010000002.1 GCA_024280395.1 Gammaproteobacteria bacterium
GATTGCCTCTTGGTACAACTCAATGGTTTGTTGCAACATATCACTTAACAAATAGGGTTGCTTATTTTCAATAGTTGGCTTGTTCTCCAACACTTGATTAATTTTCTTTGACAGCTCTTGAGTATCTCCCAAGTCAACTTTTCCTTGTGGGAAAATTTCACTCAAAATCTCACCCACTCCACCATGGTTATATCCAACAACTGGCGTTCCAACAGCCAAGGATTCTACTACCGTTCTACCAAATGATTCTGGGCGTTTCGAAGTTGAGACAACCACATCTACAAGGGCATATAATTCAGCCATTGATGCTTGCAAACCAATCCAAACAATGCGCTGCTCAACACCTTTTTCTTTAAACCAGTGATAAAGCCTTGCTGCATACATATCATTTTCAGGATTGGCTGTAAAAACCAATTTGGCATCGTTGTCTTGGCTTTGCACCCAAAACAACAAATCTTTGGCACCTTTTAATGAAGTCAATCGACCTGGCAATAAAACCAACTTGTGCCCAACCAACTGGTGATGCTTTTCATAAAAATGTTGTAACCACAAAATATCAGGTTCATGCCCATAACAAAACTTATTGGGGTCAATACCGCGGTATATTATCCGTGGCTTACCTTTTAGGTATTTTGAATAGTGTGTTTTGATATAATCGAAAGCAGTTTTCGACACCGCAATCACCCGATCCCCTCTTGCCATGATACTAGAGTACCTTTTAACTGAATACAATCCATGTACTGTGGTCAATAATTTAGGTTTATTCTGTTTGATCTTGGCTATTGCCTTGTACACCAACCATGCTGGCAAACGCGATCTGACATGAACAATGTCTACTTTATTTTCTATAAACAGCCGTTTAAGTTTTTGAACGAGAAAAAGTGTTGTCAGTGATTTTTTTCCGACCGGCAAAGATATATGTTCAACCTTTTCTGAAAAATCATCAAGCATCTTGCCGCCAGCAGAAATAACAATTGAAGTATGACCGCTCTTGACTAAAAAATTAGCCACTTCAACTGTTCCTCGTTCCACGCCACCATTGTTAAGAGCAGGTAAGATTTGTACAACAACCAAGAGAAGCTCTTATTGCTCGCTGTCTAAAATGTATGTTGCACCACAATATTGACAAATTGCCTGGCCAGTTTTACTCAAATCTAAATATACTTTAGGATGTTGGTTCCATGTGTCAGAGTTCTTTGTTGGACACGATAAGGGTAAATCACTGTTCTTGACATGCGTTAATTTTTTATCTGCTGATTGATTCATCATTCACCTTGGTATGTTTTAGTGTATTATAGTGTGAGTTCCTACAAAAAAACACATACTTGAAAAAATTTAAGCACATTTGGATATTTAGCGACAGTATTGCGGGCCATGAAATTCAATCAAAAGCACTGGCATCCAAACTGAGTGAACACATCACATTGTACCATTGTACAATCCGCCAACCTTGGCTCAGTTTTGCACCCCGAATATTGCCCCGTTTTGGTAAAAATATTATTTGGGAAAAACAACAACCCGATGCTTCACAACAACCCGATGTGATTATCACCTGCGGAAGACGCATGGCTGCCATTGGAAAATACTACAAAAGACAATTAAACTGTAAACACATCCAAATTTTGAACCCTGGAGACAATCCAAAAAAATACGATGTATTGGTTTGTCCTGAACACGATGAACTCTGGGGGAAAAACATCATTGCAACAAAAGGCAGTTTGCACAATGTATCTCCAGATTCATTGGCAAAAATAAAATGCCAAGATTCATCTGATAAGCAAACAATCACCATGCTTATCGGAAACCCTGCAGAACAGTTTTTCAAAAATTTAGACAAACTGTCCAACAAAATCAAACAATCATTGCCCAACCACCAGATAAAAGTTTGTGGCTCAAGAAGAACCCCAAGTAAATACCATTCAACCATTAAAATGGCTTTTTCAAATGCACAAATGGTATGGTTGGATGAATCCGATGGAGAAAATCCTTATTTGAAATTATTGGCTTGTAGCGATGTATTGATAGTTACAGCCGACAGTATTAATATGCTATCAGAAGCCTGCGCCACCGACAAACCTGTGATAGTCATTGGGCAAGAATATATTTCACCCAAACATCAAAAATTTATTGAGTCAATATTTGATAGATTATCTAGTTTTGATAATCTTAAAGAGGCCAATACTCCATTTAACACATTAGAAGAAGTGTCAAATAAAACATTTAAGCAGCTAATTCGTAAATAGGAAGGTATAAAATAACTATTAAGAAAGTTGCTAATATCATTAAAAATAACACCAGTAATAATTGAATGGGCAATACTATCTGAGGTATAGATTTTAGGTTATTTCCTTTCATTAGATATTTTATATAAATACCTATAGGAATAATTACCAGTAGCAACCAATAACGATATGAAATCCTTACTAGCTTTGTTAAAGGATGGATATTAGTTCCAAAACTTTCATACATTTCATCAAATTGCGGGACTAAATATATGGCGTATGAACTTACAAAAACAATCAATATAATGTTTACTATTGAAAGTATTTTTTGTATTTGCACCGTTAAAAAACCGTCCAATTCATCTGCCACCAATCTAAAAACTCATCAAAATCAATGCCGCCACTGCCATCTACATCAATGGTTTCAAATCCACGAATCGCCATCTCTCTACTGGCACCCGGTGCTAAGATATTAAACAGTTTAATAAACTCTCGTTCTTCCAACTTGTCGTTGTGGTTTCTATCAAAGAATTCAAAATGATCCCTGATTTCGGCAATTTCTTCTTTGGATAGCTCTGACATAAATTTCTCGATTAAATAATAGGTTATCTAAGATTTATTGTAATGGGTTTTTACCTTATTAGCAACAAGAGTACAACAAATTATTTTGGGGCATAAATGGTATAACCTGCTTCTTCCAATTCTAACAAAACACTGTTATCAGCCAATAAAGTCGACATGGGCAAAAGAGCAAATGTTGATTGATGCTCAAGCAAGGCTTTTTTTGCAGAATCAAGCCACACATTGCGTAACCGTTGTCGAATATTCTCCATATCCATATCCTTAGCGATACTGTTATCCAATATAGCGGAAGTACATGACTGGTTTTGACTGGGAAATTTCAATTCCTTAATCTTTGTAACATCACCATTTGCCCATGCAATAGCACGCAATCTCATGGTGTTCAAATCACCATCTATTCTATCCAGTGTTTGTCGAAAACAGTCCAAATCACTAATCTGCGTTTTTTTAAATTTCTTTAAAGCCTTTTTTGGTTTTTCAATATCTAAGGCAATGTTTGGATTAATATTCGTCAACTTGTTCTTCTTAGCCAGTTTGCGGATTTTTTTCTCAACCTTGGTATTATTGGTCAACCCTATCTTTTTGATGGCGTGCTCGAATAATTTATCGGCTGCAAAAATTGGCCGAGTTTTTTCTACACCGCGGTCTCGACCTAAATATTTCTTTTTTAATGCCAACCAACGTGCATAATCTTTCTTTGGCAAAATTTCTATTAATTTTTCCTTACCGGGGTTCTTCTTGATTCCAATCGCATTTCTGGCCAATGAAAGCCCCTGAAAAAAGCCAAACTTAAAAGAGATACTTGGTTGCAACAACAAGGCTTGTGAATCTTCAATCACTGCTTCAACCAAACTAGATTGCCAACGCATCTTTTTAGGCAAAGGCGAAAGTGTTCCCAAAATCCAAAGTACATTCTCCCCATTACTCACCTTCCACAGCTCAGGTCCAGGACGAATTCCATAAGCAATCACCTCTTCAATTGGGTAAACATTTTCACCTTCAAATGAATATCCAACAGAAGAACAACCCATTAAAATAATAAACAGTAAACGCATACAATCTCAAAAATATCAATTCTACTATTATATAAAAACCAAGGTTAAGAAAGTGTAAACTGGGATGATAAATTATTTTTGAGTTGCCAAATAGGCTGCCGTTGGGCTTCGACCCTCAGCACCAACAACAATTTATTTGAAGTAACTATAATAAATTCCAACGAATAATAGCATAAATAAATAGATTAAACCAAACTGGAATCTACGTTTAAGGCTTCTCTTTTGGTCGTCTCTACCAGCTTGAATATAGCTTGCATCACGGGTAGCTATATTGCAATCTTCAACACTAACATTTCTTTTCTTTAACTCATCATCAAGTAGTAAAGTTGCAATTTCCGTTATTTCAGAAGTTACTTTAATTTGAAGTAGTTGATCTGTGGATAATTCTTCATATTTATCTTTTAGTTCTTGGTGTTTTATTTCCATTTATTCATACTTTTTATTTGTATTCTGGTCGGTGAAAATATTCATGCAATATTACGTTTCAAAAACTCTGCGTAACTCCGTGCCTCTTCAGTGAAGCTCTGTGTTCCTTAGCAGTTTTAAATAAAACCACGATTCCTAATGAGATACCCGCCTTCGCGGGTATGACGTTGTTGGATGCTATTTCTTTTTAGGTATATACAAATCCGTAATAGTCCCTTCAAACACTTCAGCACTCATGGCTACTGACTCAGCTAGTGTAGGATGAGGGTGAATGGTTAGGCCTATATCGGCGGCTTCGCAGCCCATTTCTATGGCTAAGGACAATTCAGAAATTAACTCACCTGCATTGGGGCCTGTGATGCCTGCGCCTATGACTAAATCTGTGTCTTTGTCGAATATGAGTTTGGTGAAGCCTTCGGTTCGATCCAAACCTAAGGCGCGTCCGCTGGCTGCCCAGGGGAATTTGCCTAACCCATAGTTGATGCCTTTTTCTTTAGCAGTGATTTCGGTTTCTCCTACCCATGCGACTTCGGGGTCGGTGTAGGCGACTGATGGAATGACTAATGCATCAAAGAATACTTTTTCACCGTGGGCAACTTCGGCGGCAACTTTTGCTTCGTGTGTGGCTTTGTGTGCAAGCATGGGTTGTCCGACGATATCGCCGATGGCGAAGATATGGTTAACATTGGTGCGTTGTTGTTTATCGACTTCGATAAAACCTCTATCGGTAACTTGTACACCTGCTTTGTCAGCATCCAATTTATTGCCGTTGGGTACACGCCCGACTGCGACCAAAACTTTGTCATAAGTTTCTGTGTCTTTTTCATCAAACTCTACTTCTAGGCCATTCTTTTTGGCAGTAACATTGGTCACTTTAGTTTTGAGTTTGATGGCTTTGTATCGTTTTTTGGATAACATCATTAGTGGACGGACTAAATCTTTGTCCGCTCCAGGGATGATTTGTGGCATCATTTCCACAATGGTGATTTCTGTACCCAAAGCGGAATAGACCGTTGCCATTTCAAGTCCGATAATGCCACCACCTAAAATCAACATGCTTTTTGGAATGTCATCCATTTCTAAAGCATCTGTTGAATCCATTACGCGTTTATCGTCCCAAGGGATGTTGGGCAGTTTGAACACTTGTGAACCTGCAGCAATAATGCATTGAGCAAAGCTGATGTTTTTGCCATCAACAGATAGGGTGTGGTCACCGACAAACTTGCCTCTGCCCGTGACGACATTGACTTTGCGTTGTTTGGCCATTTGTGCCAAACCACCGGTTAATTTTTTGGTGATGGAGTCCTTCCAATTTAGCAATTTGTCTTTGTCAATTTTTGCTTTGCCAAAATCTAATCCGTGTTGTTTCATGTGGTCGGCTTCGCGAATGACCTGTGCTGAATGTAGCAAGGCTTTGGATGGAATACAACCCACATTCAAACACACGCCGCCCAGTGTTTCATAGCGTTCAACCAAGGTTACTTGCATGCCTAAATCAGCTGCACGGAATGCTGCGGTATAACCGCCAGGGCCGCCACCTAGAACCAGAATTTCAGTATCAAATTCTTTACCATCATTTCCCGAAACAACTCCTTCATTCTTTCCTACAATACTACCGTCATTCCCGCGAAGGCGGGAATCCATAGTTTCGGATGATTCTTGGGCCTCGTTGCTAATGGATTCCCGACTGCTCGGGAATGACGAGTCACTTTTTGGCTCTTTTTGTTCGTTTTCTGCGACCTCGCTTACTTCCATTCTTGCAATAACCGTGCCTTGTTTTACATTTTCATCAATGGTCACCAAGATTTCGGTTATTTTACCTGCGTGAGGAGAAGGAATTTCCATGGTGGCTTTTTCGCTTTCCAATGTGATCAAGGCATCATCTACAGCAATTGTTTCACCTTCGCTAACCAATATTTCGATAACTGGAACATCATCAAAATCACCCATTGCTGGAATTTTTATATCAATAATTTTCTTGCTCATAATAACATCTTCTTTAAGTCGGCCAAAACGGTAGATAAATAGACAACAAATCGGGCTGCATCGGCACCATCAATCACACGGTGATCATAGGACAAGGACAGGGGCAACATCAAACGGGGTTCGACTTCACCTTTGGCATTGTATTCAGGTTTAATCTTAGAGCGACTCACACCAAGAATCGCCACTTCAGGTGCGTTAATAATCGGTGTAAAAGCAGTGCCGCCAATGCCACCCAATGATGAAACGGAAAAACATCCGCCTTTCATATCAGCAGGTGTGAGTTTTCCTTCACGGGCTTTAAGGGATATTTCACCCATCTCTTTGGCAATATCCATGACCGTTTTACTTAACACATCACGCAGCACAGGCACCACCAATCCATTGGGTGTATCTACCGCAATGCCAATGTGATAGTATTTTTTCATCACCAAATTTTCACCGCCTGCATCCAATGACGAATTGAATTTGGGAAATTTCTTTAAGGCCACTGCCACAGCTTTAATGATAAATGCCAAGGGTGACAAACTGAATCCTTGGGCTTTGGCATCGGCTTTATTGGCCTGTCTAAAGGATTCCATCTCGGTGATATCTGATTCGTCAAATTGAGTGACATGTGGAATGCGTACCCAGTTTCTGTGTAAATATTTGCCTGATATTTTTTGAATACGCGACAAGGAAATCATTTCAATCTCGCCGTATTTTGAAAAATCTTCATTCGGTGGAGGCAATACATCAAAGTTTGGTGGCCCAGATTGGACTACACCGCCTGACTGCATGGCTGCTTTGATATAGGCTTTGACATCTTCTTTGGTGATGCGGCCTTTGCGACCAGTACCAGGCACAACATTAATGTTGGTTCCCAACTCTCTGGCGTATTTTCTTATGGCTGGAGAAGCATGGGCTTTTTTACCAGAAAGTGTCTGCTGATTGACCACCGGTGGTGGTTTCTTTTTTACTTCTTTGGGCATGGGTTTTTCAACCACTTTCTTTGTTTCTTTTTTACCACTAACATCAACATCGTCATCCCCGGCACTTTTTTTACCGTCATTCCCGCGAAGGCGGGAATCCACAGACTCAGGAGTTTCATTGGACATGGGTCCCCGACTACTCGGGGATGACGATGAAGAGGTTGCTTCAATTTCAATCAATACACTGCCTTGCGAGACTTCATCTCCCATATTGGCGACAATTTTAGTGACTTTTCCCGCATGCGATGAGGGGACTTCGAGTGTGGCTTTTTCAGATTCTAAAGTGACAATTAAGTCTTCTTTTTCAATGGTATCACCAACTTCAACCAGTATTTCGATGATTTCAACATTACTAACATCACCAATATCAGGAACTTTGATTTGCTCAACACTCATGACTACACTCCCACAGGGTCAGGGCGACTGACATCAATTTGGTATTGTTTAAGTGCTTTGGCTGTAGCTGTCTTCGGTAAGTCTCCCGATTTAACCAAGGCCAATACTGTCGTATAGGCAATGTGGAATTTGTCCACTTCAAAAAATGAACGCAATTGCTCACGGGTGTCTGAACGTCCAAAACCATCAGTGCCTAATGTCGAATAATCAGCCTTAACCCAAGGCCTAATTTGTTCAACAAAATCATGCACATAATCACTGACTGCAATCACTGGGCCTTTGGCCTTGTCTAAACATTTTTCAACATGAGAAACTTTGGCATTTTTGCTTGGGTTTAATCGGTTGAATCGTTGTACACTTTGGCCATCGCGTTTTAGCTCAGTAAAACTTGGACAACTCCAAATGTCACAATCGACTTTGAAATCTTTCTTAAGCATTTCCGCTGCTGCAATGGCCTCACGCAATATTGAACCTGAGCCCAATAACTGAGCTTTAATTTTTCCTTTTGTTTGAGTTAAAGCATACATGCCTTTTAAAATATCAGCTTCTACACCTTTGGGCATTTCAGGATGTTGGTAATTTTCATTCAACAAGGTCAGATAGAAATACACATCTTCATCATCACCATACATACGCTGCAAACCATTCTGCATGATTACCGCAACCTCATAAGCAAAAGTTGGATCATAAGATATGCAATTTGGTACCGTAGATGAGATTAAATGCGAATGGCCATCTTCGTGTTGCAATCCTTCTCCATTCAATGTGGTTCTGCCTGATGTGCCACCCAATAAAAATCCTTTGGTGCGCATATCTCCAGCGGCATAACACAGATCACCAATGCGCTGAAAACCAAACATAGAATAATAAATAAAGAAAGGTATCATGGCTACACCATAGTTGGCATATGCAGTTCCTGCGGCAATCCAAGAGGACATGGCGCCCGCTTCAGAAATGCCTTCTTGTAATACTTGGCCATCAATACTTTCTTTGTAGAACATCAATTGATCGGCATCTTCGGGTGTGTATTTTTGTCCTTGATGGGAGTATATGCCCAATTGTCTGAACAAACCTTCCATACCAAATGTACGTGCTTCATCAGCGACAATGGGTACAATATGTGGTGCCAAGGCCTTATCGCGCAATAATATAGCTAATATTCGCACAAAAGACATGGTGGTTGAGAATTCTCTTTCACCCGAAGCTTTCATTATGCTGGCAAACTTATCCAATGCTGGAATGGGCAATGCTTTATAACTAACTTTGCGTTTTGGTAAATATCCTCCCAACTCTTTGCGACGTTGCTGTAGGTATTTGACCTCTTCAGAATCTTCAGCTGGCTTATAGTAAGGCACATCTTCCAAATCTTCATCGGCAATAGGTACATTAAATTGATCGCGAAAATGCTTAATCGCCGATGTGGGCATTTTCTTTTGCTGATGGGTGGTATTCAACCCTTGTCCAGCATCTCCCATGCCATAACCTTTTACTGTTTTGGCCAATATAACGGTAGGTTGCCCAACGTGAGTTGTTGCAGATTTAAACGCTGCAAACATTTTGTGCGGATCGTGTCCACCACGATTTAAACGCCAAACATCTTGATCTGACATATTGGCCACCATTTCTTTTAATTCTGGATATTTGCCAAAGAAATGTTCACGCACATAGGCTCCGTCTTTTGATTTGTAGTTTTGATAATCTCCATCCACCGCTTCTTCCATACGCTTGCGCAACAATCCTTTATCATCTCTTGCCAACAACTTGTCCCAATATCCACCCCAAATCACCTTGATGACATTCCAACCTGCACCACGAAATACACCTTCTAGTTCTTGAATAATTTTGCCGTTTCCACGAACTGGACCATCCAGTCTTTGTAAATTACAGTTGACCACAAACACCAAATTGTCTAGCTTTTCACGACCCGCCATGGAAATTGCACCCAATGATTCTGGCTCATCGGTTTCTCCATCGCCCAAAAAGGCATAGACTTTTTTATCGGTGGTTTCAATCAGTTTGCGGTTTTGCATATACTTCATAAAACGTGCTTGATAAATCGCTTGAATCGGACCCAGCCCCATGGAAACCGTGGCAAATTGCCAATAATCTGGCATGAGCCAAGGGTGCGGATAAGAGGCCAAACCATTGCCATCTACTTCACGTCGAAAATTGTCCATTTGTTCTTCGTCAATGCGGCCTTCTAAAAATGAACGGGCATAAAAACCGGGTGCGCAATGTCCTTGTACATACAGTAAATCACCACCGCATTCATGGTCGGAGCCACGGAAAAAATGATTAAAACCCACGTCATAAATTGTCGCGGCAGAGGCGAAACTGGCTATATGACCACCAAGAGCGCCTGGCCGACGATTGGCTCTAATCACCATTGCCATAGCATTCCAGCGAATAATCGCACGGATTTTCCATTCGATATCGGCATTGCCTGGCGATTTTTTTTCTTCACTTCTAGGAATAGTGTTCAAATAGGCTGTGGTTGCCTCATAAGGGAGATGTCCACCTGAGCGGCGATTTAAATCAATCAATTGTTCGATTAAAAAATGCGCACGTTCAGGGCCTTCTTCATCAATGACAGCGGTTAATGCTTCCAACCATTCTTGGGTTTCTTGGCTGTCTACATCTATTTTGTGGTTTGCTTCTTTCATATTTGTCTCTAATCTATTTTTGCTCTGTTAGTTTCTGTGCATCAACAACCGCAATAGCTGTCATGTTAATAATTCGTCTCACCGATGAGTTAGGTGTCAAAACATGTGCCGCTTGTTTGCTGCCCAATAACATGGGGCCCACGGTCACGCCTTTGGTAAAACATCGAATCATGTTAATCACCGCATTGGCTGTATCCAAGTTGGGCAATACAAATAAATTGGCTCTGCCTTTCAGTTTAGAATCAGGGAAAACTTTTTTTCTTAGCGAAGGAATCAACGCAACGTCTGCTTCCATTTCACCTTCAATTTCCAAATCTGGGGCAATCTTGTGTAATATTTCTAAGGCCTCTCGCATCTTATTAGGACTTTCTCCTTCGCGCGAACCAAAACTAGAATAGGAAATTAAGGCTATCCTTGGCGTTTTACCAAAATCTTTCAATCTTTCAGCGGCCAACATTGCTGTTTCGGCTATTTCTTGCGCATCTGGATCGGGATTCACATAAGTATCACAGAAGTAGAAGTTGCCATATTCGGTAGAGATTCCACTCATGGTCGAAGATTTAGTAACACCATCTTGCAACCCCAGCACTTCATTGACATGTTCTAAAACTTTTGGAAACCTGCCTGTTAATCCAGCCAACATCGCATCGGCCTCACCCCGTTTAACCATTAAAGCGGCAATTACTGATGAACGTGTTCGTACAATCGCTTTTGCAATACCAGGTGTGACACCTTGTCTTTTCATAATAGAATGGTACAGTTCCCAATACTCTTTAAAACGAGAATCGTTTTGCGGATTAACCAACTCAAAATCTTTGCCAATGGTTAAGTCAATGCCAATTTTATTGATTCTTTTTTCAACCACCTCTGGGCGGCCAATCAATATGGGTTTGGCCAATTTGTCATCTATGGCCGTGCGTACTGCACGCAGAACTCTTTCGTCTTCGCCTTCGGCATAAACCACGGTTTTAGGGTTGTTACGGGCTTTGTCAAAGATGGGTTTCATCATCAAACCACTTTTGAATACAAAATAACTCAAGCGATCTTTGTACTCTTGCATGTCTTTTATCGGACGAGTCGCCACTCCTGAATCCATCGCTGCTTGTGCTACCGCTGGAGCTACATACAACAATATACGCGGATCAAAGGGTTGAGGGATTAAATACTCTCTCCCAAATCCTTTGGCTTCACCTTCAATACCCACATCTGAGGATTCTTTTTGAGCCAATTCTGCTAACGCATAAACACAGGCCATCTTCATCTCATCATTAATGGTTGGTGCGCCAACATCCAGTGTACCTCTAAAAATATAAGGAAAACACAATACATTATTTACTTGGTTTGGAAAATCAGAACGGCCTGTGGCAATAATCGCATCAGGGCGTGCTTTAAGAGCCACATCTGGCATAATTTCTGGCGTTGGGTTGGCCAATGCCAAAATAATGGGATCTTTAGCCATCGGCATAATCATTTCTGGTTTTAATAATCCGCCCAATGAAACACCCAAGAAAATATCTGCATCCACCAAAGCTTCGCTCATGGTTTGTTGGGACACACCTATCGCATATTTTTCTTTCTTAGAGCCAGCAGAAATCCCTTCTCTTCCTTCAAAAATAACGCCTTTTGAATCACACACAAAAATATTATTGATATCAACGCCCAATTCAACCAATAAATCCAAACAAGCCATACCAGCAGCTCCAGCTCCTGATGCCACCAATTTAACTTGGCCAATATCCTTGTCAATTATTTTTAAAGCATTGATAACTGCTGTGGCACAAATAATGGCTGTGCCATGTTGATCATCATGAAATACAGGGATTTTCATTCTGTTTTTAAGTTTTTCTTCAACATAAAAACATTCTGGTGATTTAATGTCTTCTAAATTAATGCCACCAAAGGTTGGCTCTAGTGATGCTATGATTTCAATTAACTTATCGGGATCTTTCTCTTCAATTTCTATATCAAAAACATCCACACCTGCAAATTTTTTGAATAAAACTGCTTTGCCTTCCATCACTGGCTTTGATGCCAAAGGACCAATATCACCCAAGCCTAGAACGGCTGTTCCGTTGGTAATGACAGCCACCATATTTGCACGTGCCGTATATAAAGCTGCTGTGCTAGGATCTCGTGCAATCTCTAAACAAGGAGCAGCGACACCTGGTGAATACGCTAGTGCTAAGTCTTTTGCTGTGGTTAAGGCTTTGGTTGCAACTACTTTGATTTTTCCTGGTGGAAATTCGTTGTGGTATTCTAAAGCGGCTTTTTTTATGTCTTCTCTTAAACTCATGGTTGTCCCCCTTTGAGTTGTGAGTGTATTCTCACTTATTAAAATTGAACTAAGTATTTTAAAGTATTTTAAACAAATACTCTATGAGAAAAGGGAAATAAAATTAAGGTAGACAGTATCCAAGACGTTAGGAGGTATTTGCAATTAAGCAAACACCTCATTGATAAGGTTACTATTGATTTCTAGGCTTTGAAAATAAAGAAATTGGAATATTGTTTCTGGCCCAGTTGTCATTGGGTTGATCGTCGGGATAAAACACATCCATACTCATGCTTCCAGCTTGACCCAATTCTTTTGAAGCCTGTTGTAAATTTAAGGTAATCGTTCCTGCTGAGACTTCAGTCAATTCAACATAATTTTGCATGCGCCCATAACCATTGATTTGTTTCATTTCAATTACAATATCTTGGTCTATTTCAAAACCAGTTGATTGTCCGATAATCCAACGGGGATTTCCAAACTCATCATAAAAATACAGTATTGCCACCACTTCTTGAGAATTTTCTCGCTGTACAAAAGACAAAGAAATTCCCCAGCCGGAATCATCGACTCCTGCCCACCACAACCCAGAAAAATCGTTATCAGGTAATTCTGATTCTGAGACAATGGGTTGAATATTCCAGGTATTGAATTGATCACCAATTTTGTAAGAAAAACTATCCAACAAGTCGTCTTGAATATTACCTGAAAAGACTAAGTACCCGCTATTTTCTACATTGTTATCAATTTGTGTGGAGTTACTAGAATAATCATATATATAACTAATGAATTCGCCCCTATCTAACCTTGTAAAATAGTATCTAGAATTATAACTATTATTAAGTTCAGTATAACGACTTAAAGCAGAATACCATTGTGGGCTTCCTTGATCATCATAACTAAAAAAAACTGAATAGAATAAATTTCTATAGCCTATAGAATTAATTGAATGCCCGTGTCCATTATATCCCGGGTCAAAATACAACCCTGTAATTGGTGTCTCTTGGCGTTGTGCATAAATAGAAATATTATTTTTTGTGCCTACAACAAAGTCCAATTTACTGTCGTTATTAAGATCGCCCAAAACCAAGTTATGCTGATTGTTTTGTGAAGCAGATGTAAAACTTGTTGCATATACTAAATAAAATGAAATATTGCTCGTGGTTGAATCATTGATAAACACATAATAATCATTCCAATTATTAAAAACAATATCATCTTTTCCATCTTGGTTTATATCAACAACCTCCATTTTTTTTGGGACTAGGTATTGAGAAGAGGGCAAACCTAAAGGTTTTGACCAAAAACTATTATCATAACTTATTTTGTTAAACTCCCTGTCTCCTTGATTTATCCAGATATCTCGATTACTTATAAAGACATCTTTTTTACCATCATTGTTAATATCTATGATTGCAATCCCATAGGAAAAATCTGAAAACGGCTCAGATTCACTGAAGTTTGATTGTCCATCATTGTACCAAATTTTTACTGAGTCCTCTGTGCCATAAGTGCTAGAAACAATATCTATATTGCCATCATTGTCCATGTCAGCAAGCATGATTTCACCATTTCTAGCCCCAAATTCTAACTCTTGAAGCACTTTAAACTGCGGATATTGATACCCAAGCACCATGATTGGAGCATCTTCTGTATCAGCAATCATGACAATTTCTTTTTCGCCCACATTATTCAAGTTTGCAACTTTTACATTTATTGTAACTTCAGGAAAGGCAATATTAAAAGGAGGATCAAAAACCATAGGGTGTGTGTATCGTGTAAATCGGATACCATTTTCTTGGGTTGCGGTGTAAACAATAGAGGGCGATCCAGAGTTTTCTAAATCAATAAACTTGGTATATTCATGAGGCCCCAAAAAATCATTCCCCCCGCCTAAACTGGAAGAAAAAGGTTCAAATCCACCTTGCCCATCATTTAACCACAATTTACTCCCAATAGAGTAAAGTGTTGTGCTATAGAGGTTTTCAGAATAATTTAAGCCGTTACACTCTCCACTGTATTGTGAAGAGCTAAAGATATCAATATTTCCATCTCCATCAAAATCGGTAGCATCTACATGTCTATTAAATTGTAGATCTGAAACATTTGATAACGTGAAGAAAGTTTCATTTGTACCTGCTCTTTTATTATTTAGCCATGTGACTGGTTTATCACCATTAAATATTATATCAGGCAGTTCGTCTTGATTTAAATCTATTACAGTGGGAATTTCTATATTGCCATATGCATAACCAAAACTAGGATCCTCTGTAAAGCCTTCGGAATGAATCTTGCTCATAAGTTGCCAGTTGTCTTCATTTTCTTGGTGATAAATATAAACCATATTTTGATAATTCTGACAATCTGATATATCTTTATAAGTAGTCGCAATTATCAATTCATCCATACCGTCTTGATTCATATCTTTGTTTATTAGTTTTGATACTTTAAAACTAGAGTCTTGCGGTATATTGGTTGTATCCAACTGAAACTCTATCAATGAAAAAATACCTTCCCCATTATTTTTAAGTGTCCATAATTTGTTTTCTAATGAAGCAGCTAAATAGAGTATGAAACTTTGTTTTTGGGCATCATTATTTAATTCATAAATCATCGTTAAATTGTGTGACAATTCAACTTCACTTTGCATATTTAACATGCCTTGTTCATCTTTAATCCACGATTGTAAGTGCGAACCATTGTATTTCAATACATCTACTCTGCCATCATTGTTTATATCGGTAATGTAATAAGGATAAACAGTGTCTTGAAAAACTTCTGGGCTAGGTTCTGAATAACTGAAGTCCATATTTCCATCGTTAAAATAAATCCGTTTTTGTGTAATAATATCATAGTCTCCATCACTGTCCCAGTCCAATGTAAATACGTTGTTTCCTGCGGTATATCTTGAGTTATATTCAAGAATGGAGAAGTGCGCAAGGCCATCATTTATTAAAATATATTTACCTAATGTCACAATATCCAAATCTCCATCGTTTTCAATGTCAATTATATTAACAACAGCCGAAGAAACAACAACTCCAATATCATGGACAATATATTCACCATTTTCATAAAGCATCATAGCTAATGGATAAGTTGGCACCACACCGCCAGTCCCAAAATTATCAATCGCACCACCCATTGAAAGCATGTCATCAACACCATCACCATTAAAATCAGCTGGGATTATTTCAAAATTATTTGAGGGATTAAATCTAGGGTCTTTAAATTGAGTAAAGTTAGGTTGCTGGGCATCCTTTAAAACCGTGGCATCAAAAGTAATGGCGGGAACAGATAGAGAATTAAACATAAATAGAAATACAAAGCCAATTTTGATGTTCGAGATTATTTTCATGTTGTTTTTTGCCTCCTGGCGGTCAATTACTACAATAGTAGCACATATTTAGTTAAATTTGAGTTAAAATTTATCGTATTTAATTATTACCGAGAGTTAACTTAATGCGTCTGTCAATTGTATTTATTGTTTTGATTTTCATTATTTCTTGTTCTACTCCAACTAAAAAAGTGATGAAACTTTATCCAAAACCCGTTTTAAATATTGAACAGGCCAATCGCTTGGCACAATTGCCTCTTGCCTGTGTGGAAACAGAATATCCCAATAAACTCAACCAAACCATTGGTAGTGCCGATGATTTAAAAACACCCAAACAGTTGCACCCAGCTTTTTATGGTTGCTTTGATTGGCACAGTGCTGTTCATGGTCATTGGGCAATGGTTAAACTGCTAAAAGAATTTCCAAAAATGAACAAAGCCACTGAACTTAGAGGTCTACTAGAAAAGAACATTACCCAAGAAAATATTGCTCAAGAAGTGGATTATTTTCACGGTGAAAATAACAAATCATGGGAACGTACCTATGGCTGGGCTTGGTTATTGAAATTGTCCCAAGAATTGCATGAATGGGATGATCCTCTTGCTAGAAAACTCGAAGCCAACTTACAACCACTGAGTGATTTAATCGTGACTCGGTTTCTAGAATTTCTACCAAAACTACATTACCAAATTCGGGTAGGAGAACACGCCAACACCGCATTTGGTATGGCCTTTGCTCATGATTATGCTAGAGTGGTTAATCACTTTGAACTAAAGGAATTGGTTGAACAAAGGGCTTTTGAGTTTTATTTCAAAGACACCAATTGTCCGATCGAGTGGGAACCTGGTGGTTTTGATTTTCTTTCTCCGTGTTTACAAGAAGTAGACATCATGCGCAGGGTATTGCCTCGTGTGGAGTTTTTATATTGGATCAATAAATTTTTACCACAATTCAATGACAAATACTATGACTTGGCTGTGGGTGTAGTAAGCAGCAGATCCGATGGCAAGCTTGTACACTTAGATGGCTTAAACTTTACTCGGGCTTGGAGCCTATATGGTCTGGGCAATCAATATCCAGAATACAAACACCTAATCAATATAGCCAATAAACACATGCAGCATTCCTTGCCTTATGTAGTTGGCGATAGCTACGAAGGCGGACATTGGCTGGGCAGTTTTGCCATCTATGCACTTGACAGTGCTGAACCATGAAAATACTAAAAGACATTGGCCCTGGCGTTTTAATTGCGGCGGCATTTATCGGCCCAGGTACGGTCACTGTATGCACCATAGCGGGGGCTAAATATCAATTTGTATTGCTATGGGCAATGGTTTTTTCCATTATTGCGACCATCATTTTGCAAGAAATGTCAGCACGATTGGGCTTGATTTCTAGAAAAGGACTGGCTGAAGTTGTGCGCAACGAAATTGCAAATCCCGCATTCAAATGGCTGGCAATTGTATTGATTATGTCGGCTATTTTAGTAGGTAATGCCGCCTATGAAGCGGGCAATATCAGTGGCGGGGTTTTGGGCATGGAATTACTCAGGGCACAAGCCTACTTAGATATTGGTTCGATTAAACTCAATATTTATAGCCTTGAACTGGGTGCCGTTGCTTTTATTGTTCTCTTAATGGGTGATTATAAGTTTATCGAAAAAACCCTGGTATTTTTAGTTGTGTTGATGAGCTTGGCTTTTATTACCACTGCAATAATAACCACTCCCAATTTGATCGAGGTTTTTCGAGGGCTGTTGATTCCTTCAATTCCGCAGGGCAGTTTATTGATTATTGTTGCTTTAATTGGCACTACAGTGGTTCCTTACAATTTATTTTTACATTCATCATTGGTTCAAGAAAAGTGGTCAGGTGCCAAAGATTTATCCAAAGCTAGGAAAGATACCCATATTTCAATCATTGGCGGTGGTGTTGTCTCAATGGCAATCATCATCAGTGCCGCTGCCATTCAAAATAGTGATGTATCCAATGCTGTAGATTTGGCAGAAGGCCTAAAACCGCTGTTTGGTGATTATGCGAAATATTTATTGGCAATAGGTTTATTCTCCGCAGGCATTACTTCTGCAATTACCGCACCGATGGCTGCAGCTTATGTGGCTGCCGGATGTTTTAATTGGGATGCCGATTTAAAATCTACTCGCATGAGAATGGTTTGGATGTTTGTGCTATCGCTAGGCATTGTCTTTGCTTCGCTTGGTTTTAAATCCATAGAAGTAATAAAATTTGCTCAAGTTACCAATGGTTTGTTGCTGCCTTTAATTGCCCTGTTTTTATTGTGGGTCATGAATCGTAAACAGGTATTGGGAGCTTATGTTAACTCAAATAAGCAAAACATTTTAGGTGGGGTTATCGTGTTGATAACTTTTGTTTTGGGCATGAAAAGTTTGGGCAAGGTTTTTGGATGGCTATAAAAACAGACATTAATTGTGATTTGGGCGAAGGCATGGGTAACGATGCACAATTGATGCCCTTTCTTGGTTCTTGCAATATTGCATGTGGCGGTCATTTTGGCGATTCTAAAACAATGGAAACTGCCATTCAATTGGCCAAAAAATACCATGTAAATGTTGGTGCACACCCTTCTTTTCCAGACAAAGAAAATTTTGGAAGAAAAATCATAGATATTTCTAGAGATGAATTGCACCAATCGTTGGTTAAACAAATTGCTGGTTTTAAAACCATTTGCAACCAAAACAACGCCGTTATGCATCACATTAAATTGCATGGAGCTTTGTATAATTTGGCAGCGAATGATGCAGAAGTTGCTGCTGTGGTATTGAATGCTTTTGCCAAGGTTCAGGCTGATATAAAAATTTATGTGCCTTATAATTCTGCTATTGCTATGCTTGCTGAGGATTATTTTCCTATTGTTTATGAGGCCTTTGCTGACAGAAGTTACAAGGCTGACTTATTATTGGTTTCTAGGGATAAGCCCAATGCTATTATCCGCGACAAACAAAAGGCATGGGAACAAATCAAATCCATCATTGAAACAAGCAAAGTAGCAACCATTGATGGACAATTGGTAACCATCAAAGCCGATACATTTTGTGTGCATGGCGACAATGATAATGCGCTTGAAATTTTACAATATATTCACCAATGTTTTTGAAATACCAATACTTTGGTGAAGGGGCTATTTTAATTTCTTGGCCCAATGTCATTGACCAAAAAACCAGTTTCGATATTGTTCGATTTAATCAAAAAATACAGTCTTTAATTCCACAATTAATCTTAGAAACAGTAACGACTTATTGTAGTTTGACTGTTTACTTAACTTTTGGCGCAGATAGAAACAGGCTGATTTCAAAACTAAAAGAAATTTACCAATCTAATGCAGCCCATCAAAAAATCAATCCAACACTTTGGAAAGTGCCTGTTTGTTATGACCTATCTTTTGCTTTGGATTTGGAGAACCTTGCCGCCCAAAAAAAACTGAGCATTGAACAATTAATTGATTACCACAGCAAACCAACTTACACCGTTGATTTTTTGGGATTTTTACCCGGTTTCCCCTATTTAAGTGGCTTAAATCCAATTTTGAACACGCCTCGATTAAGTTCACCAAGAGCTCATATTGAGAAAGGTTCTGTAGCAATAGGCGGCAAACAAACTGGCATTTACCCTGTTAACTCTCCCGGAGGTTGGCACATTGTTGGAAAAACTCCTAAGTCTTTTTTTGATGTATCTAAAACCCCACCTGGTTTCATTCAGCCCTTGGATAAAATAAAATTTTACCCCATCAGTCTTGAAGAGTTTCATCGTGATTGAAGTTATTACACCGGGTATTTATTCCAGCATACAAGATCAGGGGCGTTTTGGGTTTAGAAATTTGGGCGTACCATTAAGCGGAGTGATGGACAGTAATAGTGCTAATTTGGCCAATGCTTTGCTAAACAACCACCAAAAATGTGCTGTGCTGGAAACAACATTTGTCGGTTCAATTTTGAAATTTCATCAAGAAACATTTATTGCCATTACTGGAGCGAACTGTTCCATTAAGATAAATAACAAATCTATCGCTTTAAATACCACCCATAAAATTTACCAAAATGATATATTGAATATAGGAAAAAGCACATTAGGTGTGCGAAATTATCTTGCAGTATCAGGTGGATTTAAAAGTGATCTTGTGCTCAATAGCCGCAGTTTTTTTACAGGAATTAGTGAACGCCAAACCATCCAAAAAGGTGAGTACATCAAAATCTCCAAAACCACTGCCCCTATTATTAACCGTACAAAAATCAAACCCCGTTCTTTTGATTCGAAACCACAATCAATAAAAGTTAAGAAAGGGCCTGAGTATGACTTATTGGATAAGAAAAGCAAAGAAACCCTGCTTCAAAAACAATTCAATATTTCCACCCTAAGCAATCGTATGGCTTACCAACTAGAGCCCTATAGTTTGCCTAAGAATTCATTAAAAGCCGATGAAATTATTACTTCATCGGTTCAACCCGGAACTGTTCAATTAACGCCATCAGGAAACCCTATTATTTTGATGAGAGATTGCCAAACCACAGGGGGCTACGCCCGGGTATTACAGTTAACTGAGTCTGCTATCAATCGATTAGCTCAGAAACGACCCAATGAGTCTATTTATTTCACTTTGAAATAAATACCTCTAATTTGAGCAATAAATTATATTAGACGTTACTAATGTTTGACAATGAGTATACATTACTATATAAATATTAATCAGTTTATATCTGATTATCAGATTTACTAACTTAACTACAAGTCGGTTGTATTTGACTTGAAAATAACAAACATAAAGTAGGTGAAAAAATAATGAAAAGATACCCATTCAAAAGAAATAAGTTGATCACTGCCCTGGCCATTGCCAGTCTTGGTTTAACTTCTCAGTTTGCTTTTGCACAAGACGATGAAGAAGGTGCGAATAGTGAGGTGGAAACTGTAACAGTTATTGGCTCTCGCAGCCAAAAACCTCGCTCTGCAGCAGACTCTCCGGTACCAGTAGATGTATTAAGTGCTGATGATTTAAATGCCATGGGCGGCACAGTGGATTTAACTGATAGTTTGAAAAATTTAATTCCTTCCTATACTGCAACTCCCGCTACAGGAGATGGCAGTGCATTTGTACGACCTACATCACTAAGAGGGACATCACCTGATCAATCTTTGGTACTAATTAATGGCAAAAGAAGACACAGATCAGCTTTGGTACAGTTCTTTGCACCTGCAGCTGGAAATGGTGCACATGGTGTAGATATTGGGATGATTCCTTCGATAGCGTTGAAACGTGTTGAAGTATTGCGCGATGGCGCATCTTCTCAGTATGGCTCTGATGCGATAGCTGGCGTCATGAACTTTGTAATGAAAGATGCTTCTGAAGGCGGTGAATACAGTGTTCAATACGGTCAACATTATGAAGGTGAGCAAAATTATAAGGTAGGATTGAACCAAGGTTTTGCCTTGGGCGAAACTGGGTTTGTTAATATCAGTTTAGAATATCAAGATAACCAAGCCCTGTCTCGCGGCATTATTCGCCCTGATGCTCAAGCATTGGTTGATGCGGGTGTTCCTGGTGTTGGAGCTGATTCACCATTTGGTGATGCGCCTTTTACTCAAACTTGGGGCCGTCCAGAATCTAGTGCTCTAAGATTTTATTTAAATTCAGGAATTGATTTTGGCGAGAATACATTTTATAACCGTATTAGTTATGCCAATACTGATGGTCGTTATAGATTTTTCTATAGAAACCCAAGCCATTCAACTTTATCGACATTGGCTGGATTAGGATATACTGGTTCTTTACTTGATACTGGTTTTACTCCCTATTTAGACGGTGCTCAGAAAGATTTTAGCTGGGTTACTGGCTTGAACGGTGAGTTTGAGAATGGTACTTATTTTGACTTTAGCTTTGGCTATGGTAAAAATGAACTAGATTACTTCCTAAACAACAGTATTAATGCTGGACTGGGTCTTACTTCAAATCTTACCATTCCACAAATGGATTTTAATGTTGGTGGATATGAACAAAAAGAAGTTAACTTTAACGCAGATTTTTCTTATCCTATCGCTGATAATGTCAACCTAGCATATGGTGCAGAATTCCGCAAAGAAACTTACACAGCTGTTGCTGGCGAGCCATCGTCTTATCAAAATGCTGATGGATCCCCTGGTGCTGGCGTGAGTGGCTTCAGAGGCATTCCAACAACCGATGCTGGTGAGTTTTCTCGCGACAATTATGCAGTATATTTAGATGTTGAACACGATATAACCGATGAATTTATGTTGCAATACGCTTTACGTTTCGAAGATTTCTCAGACTTCGGCAGCACATTTAATGGTAAGCTAGCTGGTCGTTATAATGTTTCAGACACAACAGCGTTACGCGCATCTGTATCTACAGGTTTCCATGCTCCAACTCCTGGTCAGGCAAATGTAAGAACTACAATAACCACATTTGATGGTGCTACAGGCTTACAAGTTGAAGAAGGACTGATTCCTTCAACAGATCCACGTGCAGTGGCTGTTGGCGGCAAAGCATTAACTGAAGAAACTTCATTAAACTTAAGCTTTGGTTTAACCACTGATTTATCTGATAACACAACATTAACTGTTGATTTCTATAAGATTAAAGTTGATGATCGCATTTATCGCACAGGTGATATCACTGCTGCAGATGGTTCAAGTATATCTTTTTATACCAATGCCATGGATGTAGAACACTCGGGTATTGATGTGGTACTGACATCGACTGTAGATTGGTCTGATGCCAACAGCACAGATATTGCGTTTGCTTATGGCTACAACAAGATTGATGTTGTAAACCAAAAATGTATTACTTGCATACAACCTGTTAGTGACGGTTTAGTTGAAGACATTGAAAACAACTACCCTAATAATAGATTTACTTTATCTGCCAATACTTTATTTGGTGACAAATGGAATCTCATGCTAAGAGCTACATTTTATGGCGAGCA
>JAJRQG010000052.1 GCA_024280395.1 Gammaproteobacteria bacterium
ACGCGGCACTCGCAATGATGAAAGTGGACCGACTCGTAAGATGGGCCCCGCCCATCATTTTAGTTTTGTTGATTCACCAAGTTATCACCATGATGGGCAGGGCCCATCTTACGTAAAATCCAATAAACACAAGCAAGCCCAACGGTCAGTGCAAGGAGGAACGACGCGGCAATCTCCTAAATTAAGTTCCGTACTAAACAGATTTCCACGCGGCACTCGCAATGATGAAAGTGGACCGACTCGTAAGATGGGCCCCGCCCATCATTTATATTTTGTGGATTCGCCAAGTTATCACCATGATGGGCGGGGCCCATCTTACGTGTTTTTTGATAGAATATTCAAACAATCAAAACTCAAACCCAATTGGATAGAATTTCATCAAAAAAAACTACCCTTGGTTTTAAAAACCTTACAATCAAATTCAATTTCTTATGTCGTTGCTACCCAACAAGGCTATGTCAACAATAAGTTAAGAAAACGCAAAATATCACAAATCTATATCTCAAATAATTTAAACCCAAAGGATGCAACATGAAAGCCATTATAGTAATATTAATCATCATAAATTTATCTATCTATCAAAAAGCCAATGCAGTATGTAAAGCGTACATAACTGATGAATGGCCTGATTCTCGTTATACCACCCAATTAATTTCGGGCGACAATGTAGTTACAGACAACAAAACAGGACTCATGTGGAAGCGATGTATTGAAGGCTTGTCAGGAGCAGATTGTATGACTGGCACAGAAAGCACGCATACATGGCAACAGGCTTTAGCTATCCCAGAGGCCTTAAACGTTACAGGTTTTGCTGGGTTTTCCGATTGGAGAGTACCCAATATTGAAGAATTACGAAGCATAGCAGCCATAAATTGCTATAACCCTGCCATTAATGAAGTTGCATTTCCTAATACGGCTTCTTCAAGGTTTTGGTCGTCCTCGCCGATTGCTGGCTTTCCTAGCTTTGCGTGGATTGTCGTCTTCTACGGCGGCATTGACAGCTACGGTTATCGTGGCAGTGTCTTTCGTGTCCGTTTAGTTCGTTCCGGACAGTGATTTTTCTTTTTTAGGTTCTTGGACAGGGTTTAAGGGGCTAGGGATTGTGTCTTTACCTAGTTCCTAGAACCTATTAACTCGAGCCTTAGACATTTGTTTTGACACAGAGAGAAATATACAGATAGAGGTCAAGTTTAGTGGGGAATATCAGAATCACGGTGTTTTCTTCTATAGTGATAAAAATCTTTATAAACCATAAAATTCTTTGTGTTAACTAATCTTTTAACAATATTACACCCAAATATAAACAACAATAGCGGTATTTTGCTTTAAAATACCGCTTTTTTATGGCATCACAAAATTATGGCACGTCAACGCAGAAGAAAATTAATGGAGCAGCCGATTGAGGTTGTGATTGAAGATTTAAGTCATGATGGGCGTGGTATTGCACGTGTTAATGGCAAAGTGATGTTTGTCAATGGCGCATTGCCAGGTGAAAAGGTCATGGTCAAACATACTGGTGGCAATAAAAATTTTGAAGAAGGTTTGGCGATTGAAATACTAGAAGCATCTGAAGATAGGGTAGAGGCCAAGTGTGGTTTCTATGAGGTCTGTAATGGCTGTACTATGATGCATTTGGCACCACAAAAGCAGATTGAATTCAAACAGAATACCTTGAAACAAAATCTCTTAAA
The DNA here is from genome assembly GCA_024280395.1 of Gammaproteobacteria bacterium. Classification (GTDB taxonomy): domain Bacteria; phylum Pseudomonadota; class Gammaproteobacteria; order Xanthomonadales; family Marinicellaceae; genus NORP309. The sequence continues at coordinate 1,692 of JAJRQG010000052.1, forward strand.
GATGGCCAAGATCAAACCCGAAGAATGGATGTTGCCTCTTACTGCAGATTCTTGGCATTATCGCCGTCGGGCAAGATTGTCAGTTCGATGGGTGGTTGCAAAAGACAAAGTGTTGGTTGGTTTTAGAGAAAAGGAAGGGCGTTATGTGGCCGATATGGATTATTGTGAAATTTTACAAAAGCCCTTGGATGACTTGTTAAAACCGTTGGCAGGGATGATAGAAAAGCTCTTTATTCGTCAACACATTGCACAGATTGAGGCATCAATTGCCGATGATGACGTGGCATTGATTATTCGTCATTTGAAACCGATTCGAGATGATGATGAGAAAATATTGTTAGATTTTGCAGAGGAGCAGGGTGTTAGAATTTATTCTCAATCCAAAGGACCAAAAACTATTTTTGAAATGACTAAAAAAGACAGGCCTTTGTTTTTTGATATGCCAGAATACAATATTCGTATGGAATTTTTGCCCAGTGATTTTATTCAGGTCAATGGCAAGATGAATGATAAGATGATATCTCAAGCCATGAATCTTTTGGATGTTCAGGCCGATGATGTGATATTGGATTTGTTTTGTGGCTTAGGGAACTTTACCTTGCCATTGGCGACTAAGGTGAAAGAGATCGTGGGCATTGAAGGAGAGCAATCATTGGTTGATAGAGCTATTGCAAATGCCAAGTTGAATCAATTGAACAATGTAGAATTTGAGGTTGCCGATTTACGCAGAAACCATGAACACTCTGAATGGTTTAAAAAGGACTACAGTAAAGTTTTGATTGATCCGCCTCGAAGTGGTGCTTGGGAAGTGCTACCATTGATTGCACAGACCAAAGCCAACACTCTGTTGTATGTTTCTTGTCATCCAGCTAGCTTGGCTAGAGATACCGACAGATTGGTCAACCAATTGGGTTTTAAATTAGTTAAGGCAGGGGTTATGGATATGTTCCCTCATACATCTCACGTGGAATCGATAGCGCTATTTACCAGATAGTGGTTTCTATTCAGTTTTATTTCAGAAAATATATGTTAAAATTAACAAATCAGTGTATCAATAGGAAATACTTATGAAATTATTGGCTTTAATATTGGCCTATTTGATTAGCCATTTAATCACCAAACCACAGAGATTTAGCCAGTATGGTTGGTTTCAATCTTGGTCAAAATGGTTTGTTTCTGTTGTTAATTGGCCTGTCTCTGAGCTGTCCGTGATTGCTGTTGTTGCTATTCCGGTGATTGTTATCAGTGGTATTCTTTTGAGCGTGTTTGATTCTACTATTGGTAATTTGCTGGTTGCGATTTTAGTTTTAGGTTATTGCATTGGCCCAAAAAGTTTAGAAGAAGAGGTCGCCAGCGGTGATATTCGCAGTAAACTTGGTATTAGAAAAAATAGCAAAATTTCATTGTTGATAAAGGAAATGACAGAGATTTCTTTAAAACGGTGGTTTGGAGTTTTTTTCTGGTACGTTGTTTTGGGTGTTGTTGGCGCTTTGATTTATAGGTTGAGTGAAAGATTGGATTTTTATACTAAAGATGAAGAAGAAATTAAACCCAGCATAAAAAAACTAATGAAAATACTCAATTACCCCGTTGCATGGATGATGGTGATATCACTAGCAATAGCCAGTGATTTTGAACGTATTTATAAAAAATGTAAGGCTTATATGAACATTGAAAACATAAAGTCTATGGATGATACGTTTTTATATGAAGCTGCAGATTTTGCGGTGGAAAATTGTGAAGTAGAGTCTGAGAATGAATCCAGTATTGAGCAAGTAACAATCAATGTTTTGAAAAGAATGTTATTGGTTTGGTTGGTGTTTGTATCAATTTTAGTAATTTTAGCAGTATGAGTAAATTTTATGAATAAATTTTTAATGGTATTTTTTATAGTCTTGATCTTTGGCTTTAGTAATGCGGAAGCCAAGAAAAAGCTTTATAAGTGGGTGGATGAGAATGGCAAGATAACTTTTAGTGATCAAGTGCCTCCAGATCAAATTAAAAAAGAACATCAAGAATTAAATCAAGATGGTGTGGTTTTAGAAAAAATCAAAAATATTAAGACACCAGAAGAAAGACAGGCGGAAAGAGATGCAAAACATAAGAAAGTTGAAGCAGAAAAATTGGCAGCTAAATTAGAAGTTCAAAGAAAAAACATCATAAAATCTTATACAAATGAAAATGAGATCATTCGTTTAAAAGACGAAAGGCTTTCAGCTTTAGAAAGAAATATTGAGTCTGCCAAACAGAGTTTGGACTTTCAAAAAACCAGTAGAGAGCAGTTGTTATCAATGGCTGCAGCCAAAGAACGAAGTGGAAAAAAAGTTTCTAAGGCCCTTAGATCAAGAATAGACACCATTGAAGAAAAAATCAATTACCAATTGGAGTTTATTGAGGTTAAGAAAAAAGAAGTCAGTAAAGTTATTGCCAAGTTTGACAATGACCTGTTGGTCTATAGAGAAGCAAAACAGGCAGGGAAATAGCCTCTTGTGAAAGCGTTAACTTGATATCATTGATACTAAACACCATATAATGCTGGATTATTATTTTATCATTGCATAAAATACCATTCGATTTTTTAAATTTACACCGTAGGGGTACAAAACAACATGAGCGATTATGAAAAACGCGTTAAAGATATTATAGTAGAACAGTTAGATTTAGATGTAGATGTTTCTGAATTAAACAACAGTTCTTCTTTTGTAGATGACTTAGGAGCAGATTCTTTGGATACTGTAGAATTAGTTATGGCATTGGAAGAAGAATTTGATTGTGAAATTCCGGAGTCAGACGCTGATAAAATTACAACAGTTCAAGGAGCCATTGATTACGTTACAGCTAACGCTTAATCAATACTCAACAGTTTAATCTAAAAAGCCATGTTCAAACGTGGCTTTTTTTTTAGGGGATAGATGCATAATGAATGGCCAAAATAGACGCAGAGTAGTAGTAACAGGAATGGGGATTGTTTCGCCTGTTGGAAATTCGCTAGATGTTGCATGGAACAATATCAAGAATGGTGTCAGTGGGATTGATCAAGTCACTCATTTTGATACCACAGATTTAGCTTGCAAGATTGCTGGTGAAATTACTGATTTAAATATTGAACAGTACATCAAAAAGAAAGACGCAAAAAAAATGGATCCATTTATGCACTATGGTATTGCAGCAGGAGTTGATGCCATCAATGATGCTGGCTTAGAAATTAATGATGACAATGCCGAAAGAGTGGGTGTATATGTAGGAGCAGGTATTGGTGGTATTTATGGTATCCAGAAAACTACTGAGACATGGGTGGAAAAAGGTGTAAGAAGAATTTCTCCCTTCTTCGTTCCAAGTACTATCATTAATATGGCAGGTGGTCATTTGTCTATTATGTATGGAATCAAAGGTCCAAGTTTGTCGGTGGTTACCGCTTGTTCAACAGCCACACACAATATTGGTATGGGCATGCGAACCATTGCTTATGGCGATGCTGATGTAATGATTTGTGGGGGTTGTGAATATGCAACAACGCCGCTTGCGATGGGTGGATTTGCTTCGGCACGTGCTATGTCAACTAGAAATGATGACCCAAAAGCGGCATCTCGTCCTTGGGACAAAGACCGCGACGGTTTTGTATTGGGTGATGGTGCTGGTATTTTGGTATTAGAGGAATACGAGCATGCGAAAGCGCGTGGTGCCAAGATTTATGCTGAAATTACAGGATTTGGTATGAGTTCTGATGCCTATCACATTACTTCGCCCTCACCAGGTGGAGAAGGCGCTGCTCGTTGCATGAAAAATGCCATGAAAGATGCAAAAATTAATCCCGATGAAATTGATTACATCAATGCCCATGGTACTTCAACACCATTGGGCGATAAGGGAGAAAGTGATGCAGTAAAAACTGCCTTGGGTGACCACGCGTATCAAACGGCAGTGGGATCAACCAAATCTATGACAGGTCACTTGTTGGGAGCTGCAGGCGGCGTTGAAGCGATATTCAGTTTAATGGCAATCAAAGACAGTATTTTGCCAGGAACCATTAATTTGGACAATCCAGATGAGGGTTGTGATTTGGATTATATCGCTAATGCCTCAAGAGATGCCAATGTCGATATCGCCATGTCCAACTCATTTGGTTTTGGTGGCACCAATGCTACATTGGTCTTTAAAAAACTGAAGTGAAAAAAAACTATCGAGTCAAGCTAAAAATCAAACCTGATTTAATTGGTTTGGCGAGAAGTTACCCCAAAAAATTCCCTGCCTTATTGGCAAGCAACACAAAAAACGAAAAAACTGGTCGATTCAGTTTGTTGATGGCTAAATCTGGCAAGATTCGAAAAGCTTACCATCAACAACAGCTAAAAAAGTTGTTAAATAGGGTAAATGGAAAAATCATCAAGCACACCACCGGGGATTTGCCTTTCTATTCGGGTTGGTTTTTGTATCTTTCTTATGCCAGTATTATCGCATGGGAAGAGTCTCTAGTTGACATTCAACACGATAAAAAACAACCTCTGGCTTTGACTTTTCGGTGCAAATCAGCCGTCATTATTGATCATGTTAAAGAAGAATATTGGTTGGCTGCAAATTCAAAAAAACGCATAAAGAAACTCAAAAAAATAGTTGAACAATATAAAAGTAGCAAAGTTAAGTTTAAAAACCATTTGTCCATACAAAGTGATGATGTGACGAGGTATATCGGCCATGTTGAAACAGCCAAAAATTACATAAAACAGGGTGATGTATACCAAGTTAATTTGGCGAGAAACTGGGCAATCCAATCTGACCATAAAATTGATGCTCTGGAATTGTACACGTCTTTGTCAACCCACAATCCTGCTCCTTTTGCGGGGCTGCTACAAACAAAAGATTTTTCTGTCATTAGTTCATCGCCAGAAAGATTGGTTAAAGTTGAAAATAACCTTATTGAATCTCGACCCATCGCAGGTACAAGACCAAGACATGCTGATAAAGACAAAGACCAGGCCCTTATTGATGAATTGATTAACCACCCCAAAGAACAAGCCGAACACATTATGTTAATTGACCTAGAACGCAATGACATTGGCCGAGTCAGCAAAATAGGCACGGTTAAGGTGGATGAATTTATGGTGGTTGAGTCTTATGCCAAAGTCCATCATATTGTATCGAACATCATGGGTGAATTAGCGCAAAACACAACTTATCTGGACATCATTAAGGCAACATTCCCCGGAGGAACCATCACAGGATGCCCCAAAATCCGCTGTATGGAAATTATTGATGAACTAGAAAATTCACCTAGAGGTGCCTACACAGGTTCAATGGGTTATATTACTGATGATGGTAGAATGGACTTGAATATTCTCATCCGTACATTCACCTTATCGCACAACAAATTATCTTTGCATGCCGGTGCTGGTATTGTTTATGATTCGATTGCCGAAAATGAAGCCCTTGAATCCATGCACAAAGCTGAGGCGTTAATTAATAGTCTTTGATTTAGGTGCTAGGTGAAGGAGACAGGTTGAAAAACAACGTCATTCCCGCGAAGGCGGAAAACCATTTTATATACCCGTAGATACTTTTGAACGAGAAATAAATGGAAAGCAAAATAATTTTAACTGGCTCTGTATCAATTTAAATCTAAACTATTTGCAAATGTTACTAGGGGTATTTTAATTTCGTTCCATAAGGGAATATTTCAAACCCGAGCAATCTATGTTGATTTGATTTATCATAACCAATTTTAAATCCATAATTTGCTCTTTTGCCGCAATGGGATATATTCCAATATTCCTGAGCACTTCCTTTTATTAATTTTTTTGAATTATCAAAGATGGAATCTTTGTGCCAATTTATAGCAATCTTTTTAATTTTTGGACTCCGGTTACAACCGTATCCAAGTTTTCCTTGGCGAGTAATTAGTTCCATAATTTCTTTTTGTATCTCTGGAGAAGCAGATGTAAATTTTTTAGCTGATAGGGGAGTTGATAGTGTGATTAATATCAGAATATAGGGAAATTTCATTTTCATGTAAATAACATTTTGTCAAAATGTTGTTATTATAACATAGTAAAATTATTTACTATGTTAAGTTTCTAGAGGTAAACTAAAGTTTGATTAATTGGATGAATTAAATAGATTAGATAAAATAATAACAGTAAAATAATAAAATATGAAATTTCATACATCATTTCCAATAACTCCAGAAAATTGTCTAAGCAATCGTGCCATTGGCTATGGTGATGGTTTGTTTGAGACAATGTTGGTTGTGGGTGGCCGAATTCCTTTGTGGGATTTACATTTTCAGCGTCTGGATGAAAGTTTAAAACGCTTGAATATGCAAAGCCTTAATCAATCTTTGTTGTACGATAAAGTCATGTCCTTGGTAAATGATGATTGCAGTTATATTGTAAAATTGGTGGTGTTTCGTGATGATTCTAAACGGGGTTATTCTAGTCAATCTAACAAGGTACAATTTTATATCACGCTTAGTCCTTACATTAAATCTGTTGTCAATGATTCGCTAACTGTCAGTACTTTGCAATTGTCGCAACAGAAATGGTTAGCTGGTTTAAAACATTTAAACCGATTGGAGCAAGTGTTGGCAGCCAATGAATTGCATGGTTTGAAATTTTCTGATGCCATTATGTTGGATGGTAAACAGCGGGTGATTGAGACCATCAGCAAGAATATTGTGTTGATTAAAAATAATCAACTTTATACGCCCAAACTCAATAAATGCGGAGTTTATGGGGTGGCTTTGCGTTGGTTGCAAACTCAAGGCTTTGAATTAAAGTGGAAAAAAATTGAATTTAACAGCTTGCAAAAGTATGATGGCATGATGGTTTGTAACAGTGTTCAAGGTTTTGCAGCAATTACCCATATTGATCACAAAGTTACTTTTAAACAGCAGTTATCTGTTGTTAATTCTATTCAAAAAAAGTGGATTGCACGTATAAAATATTAATGAAAAAACTGTTCATCATCATTGTTGTTCTTGGGACTATTGCGATTGCTGCAGGTGGTTACTACTATCAACAATATAAGGATTTCTTAAACCAGCCTGTTTTCCAAGAATCAACGGTGGTTAATATTGAGAAAGGTTTGACTTACAGAAAATTCACCCAAACATTACTCAATGAGAATGCCAATGGAAAAAAGTGGCAATGGCGAATGTTGGGTAAATTAGAACAAGTGGGCAAATGGTTAAAAGTGGGCGAATTTAACATTGAAGCAGGTTTAACCCCTATGCAAGTGATGCAAAAAATCAAGTCCAACCAAGTAATCACCTATAAGTTCACTATTGTTGAGGGCATGAATTGGCGAGAGTTGAAGAAAAAAATTCTCAACGATGACGTTTTGTTGCATAGCTTAAATGATACTTCAGATAAACAATTGTTGATTGAGTTGGACACATTGTATTCAACCCCTGAAGGTTTGTTTCTACCCGAAACTTACCAGTTTGTACGGGGAGATTCTGATGTTGATATTTTGAAACGTGCTTATGCGGCATTAAATAAAGGACTACAAGAACATTGGAGCAAGCGCAAAGACAATTTGCCCTTAAAATCTCCTTATGAATTATTAATATTGGCATCAATTGTTGAAAAAGAGACTTCACAAGCTGGTGAACGAGATATTATTGCCGGTGTGTTTGTGCGCAGATTACAGTTAAACATGCGCTTACAAACCGATCCGACTGTCATCTATGGTTTGGGTGAAAATTATGATGGAGATATTAGAAGCAGGGATTTAAAAATAGATACTCCTTACAACACTTACACCCGCAAAGGATTGACCCCAACACCGATTGCCATGGCAAGCATTGAATCGATTGCTGCCAGTGCGCAACCCAAAGAGGGTAAAGCCCTTTATTTTGTTGCCAATAATCGAGGCGGACATTATTTTTCGGATACTTATGAACAACATCAAAAAGCAGTTAAAGGCTATTTAAAAGGTTATAAACTGTGAGTAAAGCAAGACTAATTACGCTTGAAGGTTCAGAGGGGGCAGGCAAGACTACCGCTTTAAAAACGATTTGTAAAATACTGGACAGTTGGGATGTGGACTATATTTGTACACGAGAACCAGGTGGTGAACCAACGGCTGAAAAAATACGCGATATATTGTTGTTCTCTGAGCACTTACATGCAAAAACTGAGTTATTGTTGATGTTTGCCAGTCGAAATGAACACATTCAAAATGTGATAAAACCCGCTTTGGCGCAAGGCACATGGGTGATATCTGATCGTTATGTTGATGCCAGTTATGCCTATCAAGGAGGAGGACGAGAATTGGGATTTGATATTGTAAAGTGGATGGATCTGTTTATCGTTGGAGAGGTACAAGCAGATTTTACTGTATTGATGGATATTGAGCCTGAAATTGGTTTACAAAGAATTAAATCTCGTGGTCAAGCTGACAGAATAGAGCAAGAAAGCATTGAGTTCTTTCATCGAATCACTCAAGCCTATAGAAATAAGGCACAGTTAGAGAGCAATAGATATGCTGTGATTGACGCTTCTAGATCGATTAAACAAGTTAAGGTCGCAATTAAACTGGCTTTTGCAGATAAAAAGGATGTATTGTTGTGATAAAACTTCCATGGTTGCAAGGCCAAATTAAGCAATGGCAGGAACTGGTGATTCTACAGCAAGTTCCACATGCTATTTTGTTGAATTCTGCAAAAGGCTTTGGTAAATTTGAGCTGGCAAAAGAGATGTCTCACATTGCTTTGTGTGAGAATTTAGGTGAAGATGGTCCTTGTGGTTTTTGCAGTGCTTGCGAATTGTTCAAAGTAGGTAATCATCCTGATTTTACCTTGATAAGCGCTGAAAAAAATACCATTAAAGTGGAACAAATTCGAAAGTTGTCCAAAGATATTAGACTCAGTGCAACCAAGGGACAATACCGTGTTGTGGTCATTGAAAATGCCGAACAAATGAATAAAGCGGCAGCCAATGCTTTACTAAAGACTCTTGAAGAACCGCCCAATAAGGTGGTTCTAATATTGACCACCAGTGAATTGGGTCGCTTATTGCCAACCATTAAAAGCCGTTGTATCAAAATAAATATTTCCGCACCCAGTCAAAGAGAGTCATTGGTTTGGTTAGGCTCATTGACAAATAAATCAGAAGCAGACATTATCACCAGTTTAGCCCTGGCAAATAATTCACCGTTGATTGCAAAGTCATTCATACAAGAGGATATCCTGCCACATATCAAACAAATGCTTGCTGACTTGCAATCATTAATCAGTGACCAAAAAACTGTTCTTGAGGTTTCTAAAGCTTGGTTTTCAGAAGAATTGTTTGTGCACTTATCATTGTTGGCTTCATATTTTATCAATTTAGTGAAGCTCAACAATCAATTGGTTTGCACAAATCTTCCTCAATATTTGAATTTTCAAATTGATTTATCACAAACCTCTGATAGTGATAATAAAACTTTAGAGTTTGTCAGGAATATCTACCGGTTTAATTTCAGAAGTGAAACCGCATTAAAAAAAGAATTACTGATTGAAGAATTGCTCATTAATTGGAAGTCAGAATTTAAATAATTATTTTGAAATTTTCTGCAAAGTTAATAACAGGTGTTTACCTAGGCTAATTAATGTATAATGATTGCCTATGTTTATTTTATTAGAGGATACAAGCTATGGCATTTATGGGTGCAGGCATGGGCAAAAAAGGTATTTTGTCCTGTGAAATAAAAGATGTTACTGAATTGCATAAATTATACATGCCATTTATTGAAAATGGTGGAGTATTTGTCAAAACTAAAAACAGCTACAAACTTGGTGATGAGGTTTTCTTATTGTTGTCATTAATGGAGGAAGAAAGATTTCCTGTTACTGGTAAGGTAATATGGATTACTCCTCTTGGAGCAAGCGGCTTAAAGCACCCTGGTATTGGTGTTCAGTTCGCTGATAACAGCGATATGGAGCAGGCAAGAACAAAGATAGAAACCATGTTGGCTCCTTTTAAAGGCGATCAATTAAGTACCGAAACCATGTAATTTATGTCAAAGCTCTCATTATCTATAATCAATCGAATTGAAAAACAAATTAGGGATGCAAGTGGATTTCAATACATATCAAGTGATAAATCAGAACAAATTATTGAAGCTCTTAGACAGATTTCAGTTCGCTCTGGTATGGCTATTTATATATGGTCGTCAGATTTGGGTTTGGTCAATATTAAATCAAGACAAACTCCACTGCCAGCTACAAGGTCTGTTCTCGAGGCCTTAAAATATGCTTCAAAAAATCATTATTTTGCAGTGTATGTTTTTCCTGGGAACAGTTCAAAGGATTTGTTGGAGATAAAATCAACTCTACCAAAAGCAATAACTTATTTAAAGACAAATCAAAATACCCGCTTTTTATTTCTCACCGATAAAAATATTCAGTTTAATTTTCTAGCAACTAGAGCAGATGAAATTATTTTACATGATCAAAATACCAAAAGGTATAAATTAAGAGATGGGCAATGGGTGTTATCTGATGGCTAATTTGGAAGGGGAAAATATACTTATTTGCTGTAATCTAAAAAAAGAAAGAGTTTTGCTCTTTAATTATTTTGATAACAATGAATCTGAAATGATTTATACAGCGAAAGATATCAAGGGCTGTACTGATATTCTAAATTCTGAAGAAATTAATTACTTAGTGATAGAAATTTCAAAAGAGTTGATTCGTACCCCACAAGAACTCCACAAATTAATTAAAGATTGGCCAAATGTTAAAGTTGGAGTTCTGATTAACAATGAAGAAGAGATATCTCTGGAACTTTATCATCAATTTCAACAGTTAGCTGGCGTGGTTTTATTTAATCCAATATCTGAATTGGAAATAGATATAAAAATATCACAATTACTTATTGGTAATACACAAAGTAACACTAATAAGGTCGTGAATCAAGTTGACACAATTCAACTCAAAACGGTTAAAGATAGTAAGGAAAATTCAGCTGCAGAACAAGATTTGTGGAATGTTTATTTTAACGACTCTGTGCAAGCAAAAATAATTATTAATGCCGATACAAAAAAAATTATTAAAGTAAATGAACAATTGATTAGCCTATTACAATTAAGAGAGTCAAATATACTTGGCCAATCCTGGAATTTTATGGATGATAAAAGTAACCAACAAAAATATCCCAATTATGTAAAGGAAATTAACACAGAAGATAGAACACAATTTGCCATAAAGTATAAATTTAACAAGAATATTTATTATTTTAATGCCAGTTATCAAATGGGAGTTTTGGACGGGGAAATTGTTTATATTGGGGTTTTAGCTCCTGAAAACATACAAGGAGTGTCAAGCGAGCTATACCAGAATTTAATTAACATCAATAAAATTGATATTTCATCAGTAGATTTTGAGCATACTTTGAATAGCTTAAGAAAATTTCTTAAATTGGACTTTTTGATTTTTTTTGAATATCGGAATAATAAGTTGTTGAGGCCTATATTAGCTGGAGATAAACAACTTACAAGAAAATTTTTAGAAAGATCGTTGGTTACTTTAACACCAATAATTTCCTCTAACCTAGAAATTAAGGTAGACAGAGACAAAAATAAAAACATTGAGTTTTCCAATATAATTGACACCAATAGCTTACAGACCTTTTGCAATTTCCCTATATGCCACGATAGTAAAACTTATGGAACAATTTTAGGTGGAGGAAATAGCCCCATAGATAATTGGGAAGTTGTTACATTGACTCTTAATTTCCTTGCTAGGCATTGTTTGTTTGGCCTTTTCCAAAAAAACATAGTTGAACAAAGAGAGGTTGATGGTCTAGCTGATCAATTAACAGGCTTGCCTAATCGCAGTGCAATGACCAATAAATTTGCTAATTTAATTGAGGCTGGCATTGATGCAGAGACATATATTTCGTTAATGATAGTTGATATTGATAAAATCAATTATTTCAACAAAAATTTAGGGATAGAACTAACCAATCAAATCATTAAATCTGTTGCTCAATTAATGGTTAATTGTATTCATAGCAAGGGACAAGTATATCGTCTTTCTGGGGATGAATTTATGATATTGTTGCGCCCTCATAAAGAAAAAAAGTTGGTTGAATACATCGCAATTGAATTGATTGAAATGTTAAATAAACCTCTGTTGTTGAGTAATGGAGAAGATATAGATGTAGAATTTAATATTGGCGCATCGGTATTTCCAGATGACGGCCAAACAGTTTCAAGCATGATGAAAAATGCTGATTTAGCCATGTACGATGCCAAGTTAGCCGGCAAAAATAATCATGTTATTTTCAAACACTCAGAAACTGGCCAGGCATTGAAACAAAAGATTGAAATGGAAGAAAATCTAAAAATAGCCATTAAGAAGAAACATATTAAGGTGTTTTTCCAACCAAAAATCAATGCAGTGACTGAGGATGTTGTCGGTTTTGAAGCTCTTGTACGTTGGATTGACCCGGATATTGGTATGATTAATCCAGGACAGTTTATTCCGTTAGCAGAAGAAACTGGATTAATTAATCAAATAGGTGAGTATGTAACTCAACGCTCATGTGAAATGATTGGTAAATGGCAAAAAATGTATGGTTTAGTTCTGTCTTGTTCTATTAACTTGTCAATTGTTCAATTAATGGATGTTAACTTATCAAAAAAACTAGAGAAAATCATCAACACTTCTGGAGTTCATCCCCACTTTATAGACTTTGAAATTACAGAAACAATGAATCTAGATGATGTCCCTAATCTCGTAGAATCTTTAAATAAAATTGTGAGTATAGGGTGTACTTTGTCGATAGATGATTTCGGAACAGGCCATTCTAGTTTAGATTATGTAAAACGAATTCCTGCTAAGTATATAAAAATTGACCAGTCCTTTGTAAAGAACATTGGCTTGAATCCAGAAGATGAAGCAATCTTAGATGCTACTATAAGTATAGCGAAACGTTTAGATAGACAACTAATAGCAGAAGGTGTGGAGACGGAGCTACAAAGAGAGTATTTGTTGGATAGAGAATGTGACTATTTCCAAGGATTTTTATTTGCCAGACCAATGCCAGAACACGATATTGAAAAGTTATTAAGTAAACGTGTAGAATTAATGGGTACTAACTGAGTTTTCATTGAAGCGATATCTGAAACATACAAAACATACATAACAACCAGTTTCATAAGAATATTAAAATTTTGTTAAACTTTTTGAATAAAGCAATGTCATAGAGCATAAGTATTGAAATAAACCATGAATAATAAGGGAAAAGACAAAGATATGTCTGAAAAGGCAATAGATTTAGCATTAGTGAAACAAGCTCAAAAAGGCGACATCAAAGCATTTGAGTTGTTGGTTCAGCGCTATCAACAAAAAGTGGGTGGTGTGGTGTCTAGATTAATCAAAGATTATCACGAAATTCAGGACGTTACTCAGGATGTATTTATCAAAGTATACAAAGCTTTGCCCAAATTCCGAGGTGACTCTGCATTTTATACATGGATATATAGAATTGCGATTAATACGGCTAAAAATTATTTGGTTGCAAAAGGTAGAAGAATTCAAAATTCGGACATTGAGCCGACTGAGGCAGAAAATTATTCTGGCGGATTTGAAAGGCAAAACTTTGATACCCCAGATGCGGAATACGAGCGCCAAGAGATTGAAAAAGTAGTACATGACTCAATAGCTGAATTGCCAGAAGATTTGAAACAAGCAATTGTTTTACGTGAAGTAGAAGGCATGAGTTATGAAGAAATAGCAGAAAAAATGGACTGTCCAATTGGTACGGTTAGATCAAGGATTTTTAGAGCAAGAGATGCGATTGATAATGCATTAAAACCCTTGTTGAAACAAGAATACAAAAGAGAAAATTATGTCAGATAAATCAAATCAACAAATTTCAAATTTGATGGATGGAGAATTGGAGTTAAATGCAAGCCAATTTTTGTTGAAACGAATGGCTTCAGATAAGTCTTTGTCGAAAACATGGGGAAGTTACCACTTAATAAAATCTTGTTTACAAAAAGAATCTCAAGAACCTTTGTTAATAGATGTAGCGAGCCAAGTCTGTGCGAAGTTGGGTCTTCAGCATGATGAAACAGTTGTTATGCAACCAATTGTTAATCGTTGGTTGAAGCCTTTAATGGGTTTAAGCATTGCAGCAAGTGTGGCATTTATGTCGGTGATGATGATTCAAAACCAACAGATTGATAATTTACAACCAAATACGGAGGACAGTCTCGTGGTGAAATCTGGAGTTAACCCTTCATTTAACCCTTCATTTAACCCGGCAATTCAACCCAATATTACAGCGAATATGGCCAATGGCAATACTTCCTTGGTGTCACCTCCTGCACTGTTGAGTAGGTTTCCATCCGCTTCGGCAAATAATTCCTATGGATATACTCAAGAGTTTTCTAACAATGTAAATATGCCCTATATCCTGATAATCAATCAATCAAGCCATAAAAAGTATTTAAGCCCAATGAAAATTAAGGATTTAAGTGATTGATTAAATTAGCAAAAATCTCATCTATTGGCAAACAAGCAGTGGAACTTGATTTGCAGGGGAATATGGAATGTTCTGATTGCCAAAGTAATTGTTCAAATAATTTTTTGAATTTCCTTTTTCACCGAAATAACAATAAAATGGTGGTTGCTTTGAAAAAATCCGAACTTAAAGGAGCCCACATAGTTGATAAGGATTCTTTTTTCAATAAGCAACACAAGGTAAATGATATAGTTGGCCTGAAATTTAATGAAAATCAAATGTTGAGATTTTCATTATTGTTGTACGGTCTGCCCATTGTTTTATTAACGTTGAGTTTGATTTTTGGATATATTCTATTTAATCTGCTAAATTTAAACTCTGATTTGGGCGGTTTTCTGGGGTTGATTTTAGGTCTTTACTTTGCTAAAAAAATTATTAATCATTTCAAAACAAAATCTGTTCTTTTAGTAAAATTCTTCAAATAATCTTGAACCAAATTATTTCTTCCCTGTCTTATTTTATGATTAAAATAGAGAAATATTCAATGAAACTTACTAAAATCTTTATAACATTCTTGTTGTTGGTTTTTATTGTTCAAGACAGTATTGCTGCTGAACAAAGGTTGCCAAATTTTACAGACTTAGTTAAAAAAACAGGTGCAGCTGTGGTGAATATTACTGCGAGGCACAATGGAAAGTATCCACAAGGAACGCAGCAACGCTCGCAACAAATTAACCCTTTTCAGCGGTTTTTTGATAGACCACAAAATCCAACCAGACCTCAAATGCCTCAAGATCGTGACAGTATAGCAGGTGGATCTGGATTTATTATTTCATCTGATGGTTACATCATTACCAATAGACATGTGATTCTTGATGCCGATGAAATTATGGTCAGGTTAGTTGATAGAAGAGAGTATCAAGCTGAGTTAATTGGAGAGGATGAAGCCAGTGATATTGCATTGTTAAAAGTTGATGCAACAGATTTGCCTTTCTTAAAAATTGGCGATACAAATAAAGTTGAAATAGGTCAATGGGTGATGGCGATTGGGTCGCCATTGAGCTTCGAACATTCTGTTACCAAAGGCATTGTTTCGGCTAAAGGCAGATCTTTGGGGCGACAACAGTATATTCCTTATATCCAAACGGATGTTCCTATCAATAGAGGAAACTCAGGTGGACCCCTTATTAATATGGATGCCGAAGTTATTGGTATAAACACTTTGATTATGTCAAACACTGGAGGCTATATGGGATTGTCATTTTCTATTCCCATAGACATTGCTATGGGTGTTGTAGACCAGTTGAAAGATGGCGGAACTGTAAAACGTGGATTATTGGGTGTGGTGATACAACCAGTTTCTCAAAAATTAGCCAATGTTTTAGGGTTAGATAAACCGCATGGTGCTTTAGTCACCAGCGTGAACGAAGGCTCAGCTGCTGATAAAGCAGGAATTCAAGAACAAGATGTAATCGTAAAATTCAATCAATTATTTGTAGATACTTCAGGCAGTTTACCTCCGCTGGTGGGTTCAGTTCAGCCAGGAACAAAAGTGGAATTAACGGTTGTTAGAGATGGAAAAACTCAGTTGATTAAAGCTGTGCTGGGTGGTCTTACCGATGAAGATGTTGCGGTAATTGACGGATCAGGTAAAGCCAGTCGATTGAAATTGGGTTTCGAAGTGTCAGGTTTGTCTGAATCACAAAAACAGGAGTTGAGTATTGAATCAGGAATAGTGGTTAAGAATATTACCGATAGAGATGTGCAAAGAGCAGGATTGAGAGAGGGGGATGTGATATTAAAATTATCAAAGACACCCATTAAGAATGTAAAACAGTTCAAAAAAGAGCTGAAGAACCTTGATCAAGATGAACCAATCGTTCTTTTAGTTAAACAAGCAGGTGTAAATAGATTCATTGTAATTGAACAAGGTTAGTCCTTGATATACAATACGCTATTTATTTAAATCCCGCTTCATGCGGGATTTTGCTTATTTGAGAGCCTAAATGCAACATATCCGAAATTTTTCAATCATTGCCCATATTGACCATGGAAAATCTACCTTAGCCGATAGGTTTATTCAGCATTGTGGCGGTTTGTCAGAACGAGAAATGGACAAACAAGTGCTTGACTCTATGGATATTGAGAGAGAGCGTGGCATCACCATTAAATCTCAAGCAGTAAGTTTGGACTACACTGCAAAGGATGGTATAACTTATCACTTGAATTTTATTGATACGCCGGGCCATGTCGATTTTTCATACGAGGTTTCGCGATCATTAGCGGCTTGTGAAGGTGCTTTGTTGGTGGTTGATGCGGCACAGGGAGTTGAGGCACAAAGTGTGGCCAATTGTTATACAGCACTCGAACAAGGTTTGGAAGTATTACCAATCATTAATAAAATAGATTTACCCTCTGCCGATGTTGAAAAAGTTAAACAAGAGATTGAAGATGTGATTGGTATAGATGCCAGTGAAGCGACATTGACCAGTGCAAAGACAGGTGTTGGAATTGTTGATGTTTTAGAGGCCATTATTAAACATATTCCACCTCCAACTGGAGATGTTAATAAGCCACTTCAAGCTTCTATTATTGATTCATGGTTTGACAATTATTTAGGTGTGGTATCATTGGTCCGGGTATTTAATGGCAAATTAACCAAGAAAGATAAAATCAGGATCATGTCGTTAGATACGGACCATGTTGCTGATAACTTAGGGATATTCACACCCAAAAGAGTCGAAAAAGACGAGTTGACCTGTGGACAGGTTGGTTTTGTTTCAGCTTCAATTAAGAACGTTCATGGAGCACCTGTAGGGGATACTATAACATTGGCTAAAAATCTTGCCAGTGAACCTTTGCCTGGTTTTATGGAGTCACAGCCGAGGGTGTTTGCAGGTTTGTTTCCAACTTCTGCTGATGATTATCAAGATTTACGAGAGTCATTAGAAAAATTGAGATTAAATGATGCAGCTTTAAAATATGAGCCAGAGTCTTCCAAAGCTTTAGGTTTTGGGTTTAGATGTGGATTTTTAGGTATGTTACACATGGAAGTAATTCAAGAAAGAATTGAGCGTGAATTTGATATAGACCTAATTACCACAGCACCAACGGTAATCTATGAGTTGGTGACAAACAAAGGAGATGTAGTTAAATTAGATAACCCCGCAGATTTACCAGAAATGTATGAAGAAATTCGTGAACCTATTATTACAGCCAATATATTGTTGCCGAATGAATTTGTAGGAAATGTGATTGGCTTATGTATTGAAAAGCGCGGTATACAAAAACACCTACAATACATGGGAACACAGGTTTCAATGCAGTTTTTGATGCCTTTAAGTGAAGTCGTATTGGATTTCTTTGATAGACTAAAGTCGGTATCTAGAGGTTATGCTTCATTTGATTATGAGTTTAGTCACTTTGAAGCAGGTGATATGATTAGGCTTGATATCTTAATCAACGGTGAACTTGTTGATGCATTATCGGTCTTAATCCACAAGGACAATGCACGTAAAAGAGGCAAAGATTTGGCCGAAAAATTAAAAGAGTTGATTCCTCGACAAATGTTTGATGTGGCAATTCAGGCAGCAATTGGCGCACATATTATCGCAAGAACCACAGTGAAAGCCTTGAGAAAAAATGTCACAGCCAAATGTTATGGCGGGGATGCCAGTCGCAAACGTAAATTATTAGATAAACAAAAACGTGGCAAGAAACGCATGAAACAGATCGGCAGTGTTGAAGTGCCACAGTCAGCATTTTTAGCTATATTGAAAGTAGATTAAAGTAAGAGAATAAAAACAATGAATGAAATACATTTTGATTTTGAAGCATTTTTAACCATAGCCAGTGCAATTACTGGGCTGTTGTGGTTTTTGTCGTTGTACATGAAAAAAATTAGTTCAAACAGTACATTTATCGCAAATAGCATAGATCAAATCGGATCATTTTTCCCGGTTTTAATTTTTGTATTAGTGATAAGAACATTTGTATTTGAGCCCTTTAGGATACCGTCTTCTTCTATGATGCCTACATTGTTAACAGGGGACTTTATCTATGTCAATAAGTTTGCTTACGGATTAAAATTACCGGTTTTACACGATACAATTATTGAACTTGGCCACCCAAAACGGGGTGATATTATTGTATTTCGTTATCCAATTGACCAATCTGATGATTACATAAAGAGAGTTGTTGGTTTGCCAGGCGATAGAATTCGTTATGATATACGTAAAAAAGAAGTGTATGTGAATAACAAACTTGTAGAACAAGAATTAGATGGACCTTATCAAGGGTTAATGGATGACCCTAATACAAAGGGTTTGATGAAAAAATATGAAACTTTAGGTGATAAAAAGCACATGATGTTTACTCAAAATCACCATTATGGACCGACAAATTATTTAAATGTTACTGTCCCGGAAGGGCATTATTTTGCTTTGGGAGATAACCGTGACAACAGTGCTGATAGTCGAGCTTGGGGATTTATTCCTGAAAGAAATTTAGTTGGACGTGCTGTTTTTATCTGGATGCATTGGAGAACTTCTGATTTTATGCAAGGATTAAAAAGAATTGGTACCAAATTAATATAAAGATACATTGAAAATCAGATAACACATGGTAGAATAAAAAAGACATTATTTAATGAGGGTAGCTTATGAAAATGAGAAATAAACAAAATGGTATGAGCATGATTGGCCTATTAATAGGCATGAGTCTTGTTGGGTTTTTAATCTATACAGGAATGAGACTTGGCCCTATCTATAATGAATATTATGGTGTGGTTAAAGCCATGAAATTAGTGGCCAATAAACCAGGTGCAGCCAGCAAATCTCCTACAGAAATAAAGAATGAGTTGTTGAAAAGTTTTTGGGCGAGTTATGTGGATGCGAAAAGAGTCAATAAAAAACACATTAAAATCATCAGAAGTCGAGGTAAACAATTACAGGTTAAATATGACGTTCAAGAACCTTTCATTGGAAACCTTGATTTTTTGGTGCATTTTGAAAAAACTTTGCCCTTAAAGTAATTGATATTGTCATATAAATGAAAAAAATATTGGGTCAAGAAATACAATTTGACCAGCAAGTAAGGCTTGTCCAAGCACTTACACACAGAAGTGCTAATAGAATAAACAACGAGAGATTAGAGTTTCTTGGCGACAGTATTCTAGGATTTGTAATCACCAAATGGTTATACAATCATTTTCCAGAATTATCAGAAGGCAAATTATCTCGAATGCGGTCAAGTTTAGTCAAAGGTGAAACGCTGGCTGAAGTAGCCAGATATTATAAGCTGGGCAATGATTTAATATTGGGCAGTGGAGAGTTGAAATCCGGTGGATTTAACCGTTCAAGTGTTTTAGCTGATGCTGTTGAGGCCATTTTTGGTGCAGTATTTATTGATCAAGGAATAGATGCCGCTGAAATTTTCATTTTGTCAGTTATGCAAAATTGGTTTAACAATGTTGACCCAAATACCAATGATAAAGATCCTAAAACAAGATTGCAAGAATACCTTCAGGGTATTGGTTATATGGCTCCTGAATACAATCTGGTCGAGAAACAGGGAAAGGACCATTTACAAACTTTCACTATTCAATGTGTGGTCAAAGAATTGGACTTAACTGCACATGGCAAGAAAAGAAGTAGAAAAAAAGCAGAGCAGCTGGCAGCACAAACCATTTTAGAGAAGATAGAAGAATCATGAATAAATGTGGATATGTGGCTGTAATAGGCCGCCCTAATGTTGGAAAGTCAACTTTGATTAATCGAATAGTGGGTGAAAAAGTTAGTATTGTTACAGCGAAGCCACAAACCACTAGACATCAGATTCTTGCTATTCATACCAGTGCAAAGGGGCAAGTGTTGTTTATTGATACACCTGGGATGCATGTTGGGCACAAGAAGGCGCTAAATAAATACATGAATCGTGCAGCAGCTTCTGCCGTACTGGATGTGGATTTGATTTTGTTTTTAGTCGAATCTTTAGTATGGTCGAAGGATGATGAACAGGCTCTCAAAGCACTGCAACACAGTAAAACACCAGTGATACTGGTTGTTAACAAAGCCGACTTAGTAAAACAAAAAGAAAAACTTCTGCCCTTTGTGCACAATATTTTTCAAGAATATAATTTTCATGATGTTTATTATACTGCTGCAACAAAAGGCAAAGGGGTGGAAGACTTAGAAAATAAAATTTATCAATTATTGCCAGAATCTGAGAACTATTACGAAAAAGATCAGTTGACTGATAAATCTACAAAATATTTGATTTCTGAACTTATTCGTGAGCAACTAATGCTGCGCTTACATCAGGAAATACCTTATAGCCTTACTGTAGAGGTTGAATCCTACAAGGATAAAGGTCCCATTGTTCATATTCATGCATTGATTTGGACGGAGAGAGAAATACAGAAAAATATGATTATTGGCAAACAAGGTGAAACATTAAAAAAAGTAGGCAGCCTTGCACGCAGAGAAATAGAATCCTTAATTGGTAAAAAAGTGCACCTTAAACTTTGGGCGAGAGTGAAAACAGCTTGGGCAAATAACGAAACTTTGTTGCAACAATTGGGTTATAAAGATGATGGATTTTGAATTATTAATTCATACTAGATGAGTTTATATACAGAAACAACAGGCTATGTAATTCATCAAAGAAACTACCAAGATTCTAGCCTTTTAATTGAGTTTTTTAGCCGAGACTTTGGAAAGGTGCAGCTCATCGCTAAAGGCATAAAGAAAAACAAACTTTTCAAATCTCAATTGCAATATTTCAATTTGTTGAAAGTTCAATATTTTGGGAAAGCACAATTGAAAACACTTTCTTCAATCAACATTATAATTCAATACGGCAATAAAAATATTTTAGAAAAAACTGCTGGATTGTATTTAAATGAACTTATTCATTATTCTTTAAACGAAAAATCTGATTCTTTATTCCAATGTTACCAATTAGTTTTGAGTCAACTCGGGAAAAAAAAATTAACGATTTTGTTAAGGATGTTTGAAAAAGAGCTGCTTAAATATTGTGGTTTTGAAATATCAATTGAGTCATTTTATAATACAAATTCATGGTTGTGCGTTGATGAATTAAAAGGTCTTGTTGAAACCAATATTAACTCTCAGAAAGTTTGTACAGTGGAAGATTTGTCAATGTTTCTTGAAAATAAAAAGCTTAATAATATTTCGCAGAGAAGAATCAATCAGTTAATGAAGAAAATGATTGATTTGAGTATGAATTTTCGAAAAATCCACTCTAGAGAATTGTTGATAACCCTTACTAGAAATTAATGGACTTGTTTAATATTTAGCAATAAGCTATACTTTCAAATATATGCAACCTCAATTTAAAGACAGAAGTGCTCAGTCAAAAATGCTATTGGTGCTGGCACTTGGATCTGCACTAGGAATTCTGCCTTTTACAATTTATAGATTTGTCCAGCAGGATTGGTATGTAGCTATTTTAGATAGTATAGTGGTCATTGGAATGAGTGCTTTATTTCTTTACGTCTATAAAACGGACGATGTAAAAAGAGCAAGTTTGGTTCTCATTCTTATAGCTTTGGTCGCAAATGTCTCATCATTTTATCTCAAAGGAATTAATCAGATCAACTGGACATATCCTGCAATGTTAGCAGCATATTATGTCATGAGTCCTAAGAAAGGCATGATAGTCAATTTTGTTATGTTGAGCTTTTATCTTCCTAAGCTGTTTGTGTTGTTAGATTTTGTTAGTTTTGCTACCGTCATAATAACCATATTTATAACCAATATTCTTGCTTATGTTTTTTCATCTGGGCTAAAAAATCAAGAAATCATTCTAAAAAAATTAGCGTCTGAAGATTACCTAACTTCAACAGGAAATAGGCGTTCATTAGATGCCGCTATGAATAAACTGTATAAAACATTAAAAAATCATGATAAAATAGCCTCAATTATATTATTAGATTTGGATCATTTTAAACAGGTCAATGATACTTATGGTCATATTAAAGGCGATGATGTGTTGGTCAGGTTATCCGAGTTGTTAATGAATTTCTTTAATGGTAAGGATGAAATTTTTAGATATGGAGGTGAAGAATTTCTAGTTATTTGTAGAAATATTTCTAAAGTTAAAGCATATAAGTTGTCCGAGGCATTTAGAGTAATTGTAAAAAACAACATTGTTATTGATAAGAAACAACAAACCATTTCTTTGGGTGTCTGTGAATATATTAAAGAAGAAAGCATTGATGAATGGATTCACCGAGTTGACATGGCGTTATATCAAGCCAAAAAACAAGGCAGAGATAGAACCATTAGCGCATAATTAATCTGCAATACTGGAGTATTCTGATTAATGAAATTATAATAGTCAGCTATTTCATAAACAAATAATCATGAGTTCAGACTACAATCCTCAATCCATAGAAAAATCCATACAACAAGTATGGGATTCAGAAAAGACATTTCATGTTAAACCAGATATCAATAAAGAAAAGTTTTATTGCTTAAGCATGTTTGCTTATCCCAGTGGCAATCTGCATATGGGACATGTTCGCAACTATACCATTGGTGATGTGATCTCACGTTATCAACGTATGTTAGGTAAAAACGTCATGCAACCCATGGGTTACGATGCATTTGGTTTACCTGCTGAGAATGCTGCCATAAAGAATAATACAGCACCGGCTAAATGGACTTATGAAAACATGGAATATATGACTAACCAGTTTAAACAATTGGGTTTAGCCTATGATTGGTCGCGTGAATTAGCTACTTGTGATCCAAAATATTACAAATGGGAACAGTTAATATTCACTCAATTACTCGACAAAGGTTTGGTTTATCGCAAAGATGCGACTGTTAACTGGGATCCAGTTGATCAGACGGTACTGGCTAACGAACAAGTCATCGATGGGCGAGGTTGGCGCAGTGGTGCAATAGTAGAGAAGAAGACTATTCCTCAGTGGTCAATGAAAATAACTGCGTATGCTGAAGAACTATTATCTGAGTTAGACAATATGCCAGGTTGGCCCGATTCTGTTAAAACCATGCAACGCAATTGGATTGGCAAATCAAAAGGTATCGAACTTGATTTTAAAGTTAATGATTATGATGATAAGTTATCGGTTTATACGACACGTCCCGATACATTGTATGGCGTGAGTTATTTGGCGGTAGCACCTGAACATGCTTTGGCAATAACAGCCGTAAAAAACAATCCTGAATTACAGAGTTTTCTTGATGACTGTAAAAAAGAACAAAGCAATGAAGCAGCAATGGCAACCATGGAAAAGAAAGGCAAGTTTAGTGGTTTTTATGCAGTTCATCCTTTAACCGGTAAGCAAGTGCCTGTTTGGATTGCCAATTTTGTATTGTTTAGTTATGGCACAGGAGCAGTAATGGCAGTGCCAGCTCATGATCAGAGGGATTGGGAGTTTGCGAAAAAATACGACTTGCCAATTAATCAAGTCATTGAACCAACCGATGGGTCATCAATTGATTTAAGTGAATGTGCTTATTTAGAAAAAGGCAAATTAATCAATTCTGAAGAATTTAACGGTTTGAATTTCAACAAGTCATTCAAAGCAATTAGGTATAAGCTAGAGCAAGAAAAAATTGGCAGAGAACAAATCAATTATCGCTTGCGTGATTGGGGAGTCTCTCGCCAAAGGTATTGGGGTTGTCCTATTCCAATTATTTATTGTAATGATTGTGGAACTGTTCCTGTGCCTGAACAAGATTTGCCCGTGGTTTTACCAGAAGATATTGAGTTTGATAAAGACGGCGGATCACCGATTAAGAAGATGCCTGAATTTTACAACGTCTCATGCCCAAGTTGTGGGAAAGATGCCAAGCGTGAGACAGATACCTTTGATACTTTTATGGACTCTTCTTGGTATTTTGCCAGATTCACCAATCCGCACAATGATGAAAATATTTTAGATGAATCAGCCAATTATTGGCTGCCAGTAGATCAATATGTTGGAGGTATCGAGCACGCTATCTTGCATTTGTTGTACGCACGTTTTTACCATAAATTATTGAGGGATTTAGGTTATGTGACCTCTGATGAGCCATTTGACAATTTGTTGACGCAAGGAATGGTGCTTAAAGATGGCGCTAAAATGTCGAAAAATAAAGGCAATACCGTCGACCCGCGTTTCCTTATTGAAAAATATGGGGCAGATACTGTCAGACTGTTTTCCATGTTTGCCGCTCCTCCTGAGCATTCGCTTGAATGGTCTGATGAAGGGGTGGATGGTTCATTTCGTTATTTAAAACGGATATGGCAAAACATACAGTGTTTTTCAGAGGATAATAAAAAAATACAAGCCATTGTTCAAGATGATTTAACCCCTGATCAAAAAACCATGCGACTTAAAATACACGAAACGATAAAGAAAGTCTCAGATGATTTTGGTGTTAGAAAAATATTCAATACAGCCATCGCTGCCTGTATGGAGTTAACCAATGCTTTGGTGAGGTTTAAAGATGAATCTGACAACGGAAGAGCTGTAAGCAATGAAGGTTGGCAGGCTATTGTGAAAATGTTGTCCCCCATTGTCCCGCATATTACCCAAGAGTTGTGGCAACAATTGGGCAACAAAGGGTTGATTGTTGATGTGTCATGGCCAGTTTGTGATGAAACTGCACTGGTTAAAGACTCTATTGAATTAATGGTTCAAGTCAATGGAAAGCTGCGAGCAAAAATAAATGTAGCAGCCAACGCCAATAAAAATGAAATTGAAGAACAGGCATTGAACGATGAAAATGTTAAGAAGTTTTCTGAAGGCAAGCAAGTAAGAAAAGTCATCGTTGTACCTGGTCGTTTAGTCAATGTTGTGGTGGCTTGAATGAAGATACTTATCCAACTAACTCTTTTAATGTTTGTCACGTCTTGTGGATACCATTTGCGTAGTCAAAATTCATTGTCGAAAAACCACCCGAATATAAAGTTGGTCATTTCAGCACATTCGCCTTTGAAACGAGATTTGGTTTCTTCTCTTATAGCTTCAGGTGTTAAATTAAATGTAACAACTTCCGAGCATTTGACTGAACTAAAGATAGTAAAGGACAGTTTGCGTAAAGTTGTTCAGTCTATCGGTGCCAATAATCAAGTACAAGAATATCGTCTAGAATATGATGTTCAATATGGAATTGATGATGGTGAATTGAAATCGGTTCATTTAGAAAGAGATTATTCATTTGATATTCAACAAATTGGTGGCGGTCAACAAGAAGAAATCACCTTAAGAAAACAGATGGTTCAAGATATGGCTTGGGCAATTATTCGCCAGATTAACGCATCAATCAATCAATCAATCAAGTGAAAATATATGCCAATCAACTAGAAACTCAGTTATCTCAAGGCTTGCAGTCTTGTTATCTGATTGTTGGTGATGAGCCCCTGCAACTCAAAGAGGCAACAGATGCGATAAGACATAAGGCACAATCAGAGGGATTTACCGAGCGTGAAGTTATTCATGTAGATAAAAAGTTCAAGTGGGAAATGTTGTTTGCCAGTATGGGAACCATGAGTTTGTTTGCCGAAAAGAAAATCATGGAATTGCATTTACCCACAGGGAAGCCTGGAGCAGCAGGTTCAAAAGCCATTGTTCAATTTGTTGAAAATTTACCATTAGATATCTGTTTGATTGTTCAATGCGAACAATGGACTGCGGCCAGTGATAAAACTAAGTGGGTAAAAACCATAGAAAATATGGGCACTTTTATGCGTGTTTATATGCCCAAACCTCAAGAATTTGGGCAGTGGTTGCGCCAGCGTTGCAATAAAATTGGACTAAATGTTGAAAGTGACACCGTTGCATTATTGGCCATGCGTTTAGAAGGCAATTTATTGGCAGCAGATCAAGAGTTGGAAAAACTCAAGATGCGTTTTGCAAGCCAAACCATTACTGCTAGAGATGTGGCTGGTTTAGTTGCGGATAATGCTCGGTTTGATGTGTTTCGATTAACAGATTCGTTGTTAGAAAACAACTTAGCCCGCGTATTGAGGATGTTGCGCGCCTTGAAGCAAAACAATACGGCAATTGTGGTTATCCATTGGGCCATTGAACGACAAGTAAGGATGTTGTTGCATTTTTCTTATCTCAAAGCCAAAGGACAGAGAATTGGTCCTGCAGATTACAGAAAGCAAGGGATTTGGCAGAATCAGCAAGCCGCTATTCAATCAGCATTGAGCAGGCACAACGTAAGCAAGTTGGAAGAATTGTTGTCAGGTATTGCTCTGTTAGATCGTGTAATCAAAGGCCAGTCATCAGGCGATGCTTGGTTGATGTTGGAACAATGGATAGTTAAATATTGTTAGTAATCTCTTTGGGTGTCTAATTAGATTAGCCCAACAAGGCTTCAACAAATTCTCTGGCATGGTAGGTCTTTAAGTCACTTGATTTTTCACCTACGCCGATAAACCTGACAGGAATGCCAAACTCTTTGGCCAGATTAAACAATACCCCGCCTTTTGCAGTGCCGTCTAATTTAGTGATTGCAATGCCAGTAAGTTGAGTGGTGTTGTTGAATTCTTTGATTTGTGAAATGGCATTTTGCCCTGTGCCGCCATCCACGACAATCAATGTTTCGTGCGGAGCGGTTTCGTCGTTCTTTTTAATAACACGACTAATTTTCCCAAGTTCCTGCATTAGGTTGGATTGGGTGTGTAAACGACCCGCTGTATCAGCGATGAGTATGTCGATATTTTTGGCTTTGGCAGAACTCATGGCATCAAAGATTACCGATGCAGAATCAGAGCCAGTGGATTGTGCAATAACAGGAATATTTTCACGTTCGCCCCAAGTTTTGAGTTGTTCAACTGCGGCTGCTCGGAAAGTATCGCCAGCAGCTAACATGACTGATTTGCCTTGTTGTTTAAATTTTCGGGCAATTTTGGCAATGGTGGTTGTTTTGCCCACACCGTTAACACCTACAACCAAAATGACATAGGGTTGTTTTGTGGTATCTATTTCCAAGGGTTTTTCGACAGTTTTGGCCAATTCCATCAAGTGTTGCATAAGTGCATAATACACTTCTTGTGTGTCATTTAGATTTTTTCTTTTTACCGAAGCAGATGTTTTGTCTACTAACTCCATGGTGGCTTTGGCGCCAACATCTGCCATTAACAATGTGGTTTCAATGTCTTCAAATAAATCTTCATCTATAGATTTTTTGATGGAGAATAGGTTCTTAACTTGTTTTCCAAAACCATTGCGTGGCTTCTCTAACTGTTGATCCAGTTTTCTTCCTTCAACTTTGCGAATTTTCGGTCCAGCAGTTGCTGTTTGTGAGCTGTCAGTTTCTGTTTGGATAGTTTCTGCTATAGTTTCAACCTCATGTGTGGTATCGGTAGCTGAAACGGTATTCTGTGGCTTGCCTTTGTCCGTGTTGTTTTTGTCTTTCTTCTTGAAAATCTTAAACATTTATTTGTGACCAGTAATAGACTTGTTAGAATGTTACATTTTACTCGTTAGTGGTACTGATGGCAAAAGCTAAACACACAATTCGCATTATTTCTGGCACACACCGTTCACGACTGTTGCCAGTGCTTGACATTGACGGGTTGAGGCCAACAGGAGACAGGGTTCGAGAGACCTTGTTTAATTGGCTGCAGTTGAGTATTGCGGGTAAGACGATTTTAGATGTGTGTGCGGGAACTGGAGCTTTGGGGTTTGAGGCGGCATCAAGAGGTGCAAAACAAGTCACCATGATTGACAATAACCACATTGTTATCAATCAGTTAAAGGAGATAAAGTCTGGTTTTGGATTCGATAATGTTGATGTCGTTCATGGCAAGGCACAACAGTTTCTTTTAGGGTCTAGTGTCAAATTTGATGTGGTCTTCATTGACCCACCATTTGTAGATACTTTACAAAATACATTGACTGAAATGATTGCACCAGTGATTAATAGAGGCGGATATATCTATCGAGAAGCCCCATTGAACTCTGAATTAAATAAATTAGATAAAAATTGGCAACTATATCGGAAAAAAACTTTTGGACAGGTTAAAATCGAACTGTGGAAAAAATCACCAATAGAGAACTAAATCATGCAAAAAGCACCTTTAATTGCCGTATATCCAGGTACCTTTGATCCCATCACCAATGGTCATTCTGATTTGGTGCGACGTGCCAGCGAGGTTTATGATGTGTTGATTGTGGCAGTTGCTGATTCAACAGGGAAAGGGCCTACGTTTAGCTTAGAAAGAAGGATTTCTATGGCTCAAGAAGTACTTAAGGATTTAAAAAATGTCAAAGTCATGGGTTTTGATGTGCTGTTGGCAGATTTTGTGATTGAACAAAATGCCAAAGTGATACTGCGTGGATTGCGTGCGGTTTCCGATTTCGAATACGAGTTTCAATTGGCCAGTATGAACAGACGACTCATTCCTGATGTTGAAACCATGTTTTTAACTCCTGCTGAACAATATAGCTTTATCTCATCTTCATTGGTGAAAGAAATTTCAAAACTTAAGGGCAATGTTACAGATTTTGTCAGTCCATTGGTTGAAAAAGCTTTAAATGAAAAGTGGCAAGAATTGGGTTTTAGAGATTGAATGGTATTAAAACAATGGCGCTAAAGTAATGGCCTTAAAAATAACAGAAGAATGCATCAATTGTGATGTTTGCGAACCAGTATGCCCAAATGAAGCGATTTATATGGGTCTTGAAATATTTGAAATTGATCCGCAACTTTGTACTGAGTGTGTGGGTCATTTTGATGAGCCGCAATGTGTAGAGATATGTCCTGTGGAATGTATTCCTAAGGATGAAAACCACGAAGAAACTCCCGAGCAACTATTAGAAAAATATAAAATATTAACAGTAGAATAATTATGAAAAACCTAATTTTAATAAGTATAACTTTATCCTTCGCATTATTTGCAAAGCTTCCCAATAATGCAGCTATATCGTCAGCCCATCCCATGGCAACTGCTGCAGGTTATGAAATATTGTCCCAAGGTGGCAACGCATTTGATGCAGCGGTTGCTGTCAGTGCTGTGTTGGCCGTAGTTGAACCAGAAAGTTCAGGTTTAGGTGGTGGCGGTTTTTGGTTGTTGCACGATGAAACAAGCAATAAAAATGTATTTGTTGATGGCAGAGAAGAGGCACCAGCCGCAGCCCACCGGGATATGTACTTGGATTCTGAGGGCAATGTTAATCGAGATTTAGCGGTTAATGGTCCTTTGTCAGCGGGTATTCCTGGCAATGTTGCAGCAATGACTCATGTGGTAAAAAAATATGGACGTTTAACTTTAGCTCAAAATTTGGCTCCAGCGATTAGGATTGCTGAGCAAGGTTTTCCGGCTTACGATAAATTTGTCCGAGGTTTGGCCAGTAAAAAAGAAATCATGAAACGTTATCCTGCAACCATGAAAGCCTATTTCATTAATGGAACAGATACACCAAAAAAAGGCGATATCATCATTCAAAAAGACATGGCCAAAACGCTTAAGTTAATTGCCAAACACGGCAATGATGGGTTTTATAAGGGAAAGGTGGCTAAAAAATTCATCAAAGCGGTTATAAAAGCAGGTGGAATTTGGACCATGCAAGATTTAGCCAATTATAAAATCGTTGAACGCGAAC
>JAJRQG010000053.1 GCA_024280395.1 Gammaproteobacteria bacterium
AAAACCATTTGAAATAATTTCTGGCGAAAGCATTTTAGATTTTTCTCGCAGAAATCATGTTTCAATACCCACTTTATGCGATGCACCACAATTAGAAGCTTTTGGTTCTTGTCGAGTTTGCAGTGTCGATGTTGCACTTGAAGAAAATGGCACAACCAAAGCTCTTGCCTCCTGCCACACACCAGTCACCGAAGGTATGCACATATTTACCGACAGTGACAATATCCAAAAACTGCGCAAAAATATTATTGAATTGGTATTAACCGACCATCCTTTGGAATGTTTAACCTGTGAAGTAAACAACAATTGTGAATTACAAACGGTGGCAGCACAAGTGGGCATTACTGATGTACGTTATCCAAAAGGAGCAAACCATCGGCATTATGCAAAAGATTTAAGCCACCCTTACATGACATCGGAATTGTCCAAATGTATCAACTGTTATCGCTGTGTGCGTGCTTGTGATGAAGTACAAGGACAGTTTGTGTTGAATATGCATGGTCGTGGTTTTGATAGCCACATTATCATGGGCGATGAACAATCGTTTATGGACTCAGATTGTGTCAGTTGTGGCGCATGTGCACAAGCCTGCCCTACTTCGGCTATTTCTGATATTTTTCAATCCAAATCATTTCAAGCCACGCAGAAAACTCAAACCATTTGTACCTATTGTGGTGTTGGTTGCAATCTAGAAGTCGCGACTAAAAATAACAAAATCCTGAGTATTCAAGCAAGCACCCATGCAGAAGTCAATCAAGGACACACCTGTTTAAAAGGTCGCTATGCTTTTGGCTTTTATAACCATAAAGAAAGATTACGTACACCTTTAATACGTAAGGATGGCGAATTGGTTGAATCCACTTGGGATGAAGCCTATGACTTTATTGCCAACAAACTTAATCAGTTAAAGGATGATTTTGGTGCAGATTCCATTGCAGGAATCAGTTCTGCCCGCTGCACCAACGAAGAAAATTATTTGATGCAGAAATTCATTCGTACCACCATTGGCACCAACAATATAGATTGTTGTGCTCGTGTTTGTCATTCCCCAACAGCTTTGGGGATGCAAAAAACCTTTGGTACAGGTGCAGCCACCAATTCAATTGAAGATTTACAATACACCGATTGTATATTTGTAATCGGCGCCAATCCGACTGAATCACATCCCGTGACAGGGGCAAAATTGAAACAGTTTGCCATAAAAGGTGGTACCACGATTGTTATTGATCCACGTAAAATTGAATTGGCTAATTATGCCACACACCATTTAGCTCCACGACCAGGAACCAATGTCGCGATGTTGAATATGTTGTTTTATTACATCATTAAAAATAATGCGGTCGCTGATAAATTTATCAAAAATAGAACCCAAGGGTTTGAAGATTTTAAACAATCGGTATTGGCCTTAGATATTCAACAACTAGAAGACATAACTGGCGTAGACAAACAACAAGCCGAAGCAGCAGCGATGGCTTATGCCAATTCACCCAATGCCATGAGCTTTCATGGACTTGGAGTAACTGAACATTCTCAAGGCACAATAACCGTGATGCAAATTGCTGAATTGGCAATGATTACTGGCAATATTGGTCGCAAAGGCGTTGGTGTGAACCCACTTCGAGGCCAAAACAATGTACAAGGCGCTGCCGATATGGGCGCACAACCACACCAAGGTGCTGGCTATATGTCTAGCTATGATGAACAGTGGCAACAAACCTACACGCAGCATTATGGCGTTGAAACACCGGTTGGATATGGTTTGAAAATTCCAGAAATGTTTGATGCTGCCATTGATGGCAAACTAAAATCTTTGTGGATAATTGGCGAAGATGTCGTTCAGACCGATCCAAATACACAAAAAGTCATCAAAGCCTTGGATAATTTAGAGTTGTTGGTTGTACAGGAATTGTTCATGACTGAAACGGCCAAAATAGCAGATGTTGTTCTACCAGCCAGTTCTTTCTTTGAAAAATCAGGCACATTCACCAATGGAGAACGCCGAATTCAAGCCGTCAATCAAGTGGTTGAACCCTTAACAGGAACCAAACCCGATGGACAAATTATTGTTGATATCATGAACAAAATGGGTGAAACAATAGAAAAAAAAGAACTGGAATACCACCCTGATTGGGTGCTTGATGAAATTTCTAAAATTGTGCCATTTTTTGCAGGGGTTTCTTGGGAAAAACTTGGCAAAGACGGCATGCAATGGCCTGTAGCCAAAGATGGCACCCAAACCACGATTCTACACCAAGAAAAATTCCCCCTTGGCAAAGGTCAATTTGAATTCCATGATTTCAAAGAATCCAATGAAATAATCAAACATGGCAAACAATTTCCCTATATCTTAACCACCAACCGTAAATTAGAACATTACAACTGTGGAGCCATGACTCGCCGCACCAACAATGTGAAATTATTAACCGAAGATGTGATTTTAATTAATCCACAAGATGCAAAATCAAATTTAATCAATCAAGATGATATGGTTTGTGTGATTTCCGATAGGGGAAAAATCGACATCAAAGCCCACATAACCGAAGAAGTCAAAGCTGGTGTCATGAGTACCACCTTTCACTTTCCAGAAATCATGGTTAACAACATCACTTCTGATGAGCACGATGCTGAAGCCATGTGTCCCGAGTACAAAGTGGTGGCCGTAAATATTCGCAAATCCAAAGGTCAATATGCCGTATAACAATCCATTAAAACTGTCTTTTTGGCAAAACTTGATCGATAAGAAAATTGGCCGAACAGTCAAGTTAATTGCTTACTTTAAACAAAGCATCATGGCCACCATAACTATGCTAATTTTCTTCTTGGTGTGGAACTACTTTAGCCCGATTCACAATCAAGTTATTTTCTCGGCCATTGCTTCTAGTACATTCCTGACATTTATATCGACCAGTATATATGATTCATTGGCACGTAAGATTATTGGAGGCCAGATTATTGGTATACTGGTTGGTATTGGATTGTGGCGCTTGATGCATTATTTTGCAGCACATTTCCCCGCACAAGAAAATGAAATTTACATCGTTTTCTTGTCTTTATCTGCAGGCTTATCCCTGTTTTTTATGGCCATTTTCAACATGGAACATCCGCCTGGTGCTGGAACTGCCATGGCTTTTGTATTTAAACCCATCAGCCCAGTGGTCAATGATGTGATGTTTATCCTAATCTGTGCAACCATTTTGGCCATTACACATACCTTGTTGAAAAAATACCGTATTATTAAAGACTTAGAGGGGCGTGATGCAAGAACAGAGTTCTTGGGTAAATTACCCAAGACTTCTGAAGTCCTCGAAAAATCAGAAAAATAAAATCCCTATTATCTAATCCTTAACAGGGATGTTTTTTAATATTTCCAACAAATATTTCCAAAACTTCTGTGTTGACGAAATACACGCCTTTTCATCAGGAGAATGGGCACGTTTAATGGTTGGACCAAAAGAAATCATATCCATATCAGGATAATGGGTACCCAAAATACCACATTCTAATCCTGCGTGATAAGCAATGATTTTAGGTTCTGCCTGAAACACGTCAAAATAGATAGTTTGTAAGACTTTGAGAATCTTAGAATCTGGATTGGGTTTCCAACCTGGATAAACACCGCCCAAGGTGACATCAAATTCGCCCAATTCAAAACTGTTTCTAAGTTGGTTTGATAAATCTGTTTTGCCCACTTCGGTAGCACTTCGGGTTAAGCACAATACTTTAATGTTTCCATCAGATACTTTTACTCTGGCTAGATTATTGGAGGTTTCAACCAATCCTTCAATATCTGGACTCATGCGAAACACACCATTGTGAATGGCGTATAGAGTTTTAATTAAGGTTTCTTGTTCGCTTTTTGATAGTGAATATTCGGGTAAGTCTGTTGATTCAATGGTGATTTCGATATTGGGTTCTGCGCTTAAATACTCTTGAATAATCTCATCGGCCAGCTGTTGAAAAACATTTTTGACCAATTTAGCATCATCGCAAACAACAACAGCCGAACTTTCTCGTGGTATGGCATTTCTCAAAGAACCGCCATCAATACTGGCAATTAATGCATTATCTTTAATAGCAAACAACAAACGGTTTATGATTTTATTGGCATTGCCAAAACCTTTATGGATATCCATACCACTGTGTCCACCACGCAATCCTTTAACCGTTATTTTAAATGCACTTTTTACCGTAACCTTTTGTTTAACATAACTTTTAGTTGCAGTAACATCGATTCCTCCCGCACAACCCATGGCAATTTCATCATCATCTTCTGTATCTAAATTCAATAATATTTCTGCATTCAAATAACCAGCTTGAAGACCCAAAGCACCGGTCATACCTGTTTCTTCATCAATGGTAAATAAAGCTTCAAGCGTAGGATGAGCAATATCATCAGCGGCAAAGATACTCATGATTGCTGCCACGCCCAATCCATTGTCAGCACCCAAAGTGGTACCATCTGCAGTCACCCAATTTCCATCAACCAACATATTGATGCCTTGTGTGTCAAAGTCGAAATCAGTATCATTGTTTTTCTGACAAACCATGTCCAAATGCGATTGCAACACCACTGTCTTGCGGTTTTCCATGCCTTTTGTGGCTGGTTTTTTCATGATCAAATTGCCAATCGGATCAACCAATGCCTCTAAATCATGTGTCTTGGCGAATTCCAATAACATCGCAACTACCCTGTCCTCTTTCTTGGATGGTCGAGGAATGGCATTTAAATCTGCAAAGTGATTCCATAAGGCTTTGGGCTCTAGATTTCGTATTTCTGATGACATATTTGTACTCTATAAAATGTGAACGCTATTTTAACTGAACGGGTCAGAATTATAAAGATTGTTTTTTACCATGAAGCGCTTGAAGGGCATGAAGATAAAGAGAACTGGATATTTAAAGAATTGAAAACAACATCTTTACACTAAGCACAATTAGCAACAACGCAAACACCTTCTTTAACAAGTGTATGGGCAAACTGTGGGCCATCTTTGCGCCTAAAGGAGCAAACAAAAAACTGGTAATAGAGATTAATACAACTCCAGGCAAGTAGACAAAACCGAACATAGCATTATCCCATGATGTATTGCTCCATCCATTGATGACATAACCGAATGTTCCAGAAATTGATATCGGCAACCCGATTGCCGCTGAAGTGCCAATGGCTTTTTTGATGTCTATATTGCGCCAAACCAGATAAGGAACCGTCATCGAACCGCCTCCGATTGAAACCAATGCAGAAATAGCACCAATGCCACTGCCAACCAAGAATAAATGCTTGGACCCTGCTTGCTTGGCATGTGCCTTAGGTTTTTTACCCAAGAACATCTGTAATGCGACAATGCCCATAAATACAGAAAAGAAAACCGCCAAAAATAAAGAACTGGCCATTGCAGCAAAATACGTCGCAACAAAAGTACCCACAATAATCCCAGGACTCATTCGTTTGACATAATCCCAAAGCACGCCCCCACGTAAATGATGCGCCCTCAAACTGGCCATCGAAGTCACAATAATCGCCGCCATAGAACTGCCCAAAGCCAAATGCACCACCTGATCAACCGACATCCCCATTGCCAAAAACAAACCCGTCAACACAGGAACCATAATCCCCCCGCCACCAATGCCCAATAATCCAGCCATAAAGCCGACGATTGTGCCTAGTAAGAGGAAATATGTGATGTATTGTGTGTCTAGGGTCATTGGATTTTACGATTGAAGCTTTATTATTAGCGGCATATGGTCACTTATTGGCAACCATTTTTCAACATCTCCAATTTCAATATTACTATCATAATATTTCATAGAAACAAATGCGTAATCTATATGATATGTTTTTTTTCTGTTGCGATGCAAAAAAAACGTTGGGATTAGTTCTGCTCCTTGTTTTTCATTGTGTTTCTTATGATATAAACTTTTTAATCCAATTTCATCTAATTCAGCAACCACATCTGTATGACTCCACCACCTATCAATTTTATCCCACCTTTGATTACTATTAAAATCACCAATAATAAACTGATTTTCATTTGAGAGATCATCTTTATGAATTTGTAAATACTTCCAAAACTGCCCAATATAGCCAAATTCTTGAGAACTTGAACCTTTTGTCCAAACCGCTAAAACGTTTATTTTATTATTAATTGTGAAGGGTAAAAATAGCTTCAATGAATCACTTGACCATGAAAGACTACTACTCTTGCTAGTTAACCCTGAAATAGAAAAAACACCTTGCCAATTTAATCCACGAACTGAATGCCCATTTTTTGGAAAAACACCAATACCTTTATTTTCTCCAATCCATAAATACTCACCTGCCCAATCTCTGTATTTCTTAGTAGACTTTGATGGATCTTCACATTCTTGAATAATTAACATATCAGCCTGTAGTTTATCGATTTCAGATAATTTATTTCTAAAACCTCCACCACAATTCCAAGAAACTATTTTCATATTTATCATATTAATATTATTAAATGATTATTATTCATAAAACTTAAAATCATTCTCCTTCGAAGAAATCTGCATCCAATTCCTTAACCTCATAAATTGATTTCACTTGAACACCAACGTTATACAGGTGCAAAAGCTCGACTAATTTGATTCCATCAATGAGTATTATTGAATGATGTGCATCATGAGCTTTTTTTTCGGCTCCAGAATGAAACTCAGATGTGGTTACAAAAACCCCTTTTTTAGTATCTCCACTCATTGCTCCAATAAAATTTCGTATGTCTGTTTCTCGAACCTTGTTTTTACCATATCTTTTAGCTTGAATATAAATTTTATCTAGCCCTAATTTATCTTCATTAATTATTCCATCTATTCCCCCATCACCAGACTTTGATGTTTCTATGAATTCACCATAGCCCATTTTTTTAAGTAAAATAAGTATTACTTTTTCAAAATAATAAGGATTAATGTTTTTTAATTTTTCTAACAGTTCTGTCTTAATCGAATTTTCAATTTGAGTAATGCCTACATCAATTAAATCTTGAGGTGTGGAGTTTGCTATTTCATTAATTTTTTCAGATTTATTTTTATTTTCTTCTGCATAGAAATCGAGAAAATTATCTGCGTTCTCCACATCAGCTAATTTTAACTCTTTTTCTATTGATTGCAGACCTTTGTCAGTAATTTTCACCCTTCCTCTTTCTGGAAATTCAATAAATCCACCCTTCTTTAAATATGATTTACCCCATGCTATTCGATTTGATATTAAAATATCTCCACTTTTGGTTCTTTGTTCTAGCTTCTCTTTAGATAAATGTGAATAGAATGTTTCCACAACTTTATTAATCATATCTCTAGAATACATAACGTTACCATCACTCAATATTTTTAGAATGGGATTAAAAGTTTCGTGAAATTTTGGTATTTCTGTATTATTCATAATTTTCCTTTTTATTATCATGTATTTAATGGAAGTCATATCATTATATTGTAATTTATCTATTTGTAAATATTTAATCTTTTCGCCGTGCCTCTGCACCGCCGTGCGATAAGCGCTTTTGATCTTTAATTGCACATTGTACATTGCTAATTGTGAATTGAAATTGCCCATTGTTTATTGACGTTTTTCCCCGATTAAACAATAAACATTAATATAACTTGTTCTTTGCTGGCTTATTTGAAAAAATAGCTTTTTTAAAATAACTGCAAACATCTCATTATCGTCATCTCCGCGAAGGCGGAGATCCATTGATTGAAATATTTAATATCTGTCAGACTCTTAATTTTATTGATTATCCGGTTTGTGGATTCCCGCCTTCGCGGGAATGACGTGGAGAAGTATCGGGAATGCCTGATAGAGGTATCGGGAATGACGGACATAAGTATCAAAAGTGACGGGTGGAAACATCGGAAACAACGAGTAGAAACATAAGACATTGTGAAAAATAGGATCAATAAATGCCATTAATAAAAGCCACAGATATCGCTTGCCAACGGGGTCATCACCTGTTGTTTGAGCCTGTGTCTTTTGAACTGTCTCTTGGACAGTCATTGTTGATTAGTGGCCCCAACGGGATAGGTAAAACTACTTTGCTTGAATCCATTGCTGGATTGCGCACGATTCAACAAGGTGTCATTCATTTCAATGACATTGAGTTATCCAAAAATAAGGATAACTGGTTTGACCAATCCTTTTTCATTGGACACCGAACGGGCAACAAAAAAGAACTCAATTGTTTGGAGAATTTGCGTTCATTTCTACAGATACAAGGTATTCAAATATCTGAACAACAAGCCGAAGATGCCTTGCAAGCCGTTGGACTTGCTGGTTATGAATACCAATTTGCGGGCAGTTTGTCAGCTGGTCAAAAAAAGAGATTGGCACTGGCCAGATTAACCTTAATTGACTTTCCTGTGTGGATTTTGGATGAGCCTTTTGTTAATTTGGATGTAGAAGGTTGCGATTGGTTGTTGGGTATTTTGAAACAACATATGGATAACAATGGGCTGTTAATCATCACTGCGCATGACAACAGAGAAATCCAAGAATTGGTCAGCCACAAGTTGCTACTGGAGTCCTCTTTATGAATCCTTTCTTGGCTTTGGTTAAGCGCGATTTGACTCTGGGTTTGCGCAGAAAATCACAAATCTATCAACCTTTGGTGTTTCAATTGTTGGTGGTTACCATGTTTCCACTGGGCTTGGGGTCTGGGGCCAAAACTCTGGCCTTGATTGCACCTGCTGTGATTTGGATTTTGGCCTTGTTGGCCAGTTTATTGACTTTGGATCAAATTTTCAAAAACGATTATGACGATGGCAGTGTCGAATCTTATGTGTTGACTTCTTATCCCTTGCCCTTATCGGTAATGGCAAAAGTTTTGGCTCATTGGTTGTTAACAGGTTTGCCTTTGGTGTTGTTTTCACCGATAATTGCCGTGTTGTTGCACTTACCGAGTTCATCTTATGGTGTTTTGATGTTGTCTTTGTTGATTGGTACCCCAATATTCAGCTTTATGGGTTCCATTGGCTCAGCTTTGACCATGAGTTTGAAACATGGTGGATTATTATTAACCATATTGGTGATGCCTTTGTTAACACCTGTGTTGATATTTGGCGCCAGTGCGGTGGTAGAAAGCTCACTGGGTAATTCAGCTACGCAACCATTGCTGTTGTTGTCAGGTTTATTGGTATTGAGTTTTACTCTTGTGCCATTTGCATCAGCAGCCGCAATAAAGATTAATTTAGAATAAAATATTATGCATAAACAAAGAACAAATGCCATAGTCACGCTTTATCACAAACTGGGCTCCCCGCCTTCGTTTTATCGAATCAGTGGTTATTTCTTGAAATGGTTGCTATTGCTTTCGATTGGTTTACTGATTTGGGGCTTGTATGAAGGTTTGGTTTTAGCGCCTGCTGATTATCAACAAGGCGATAGCTTTCGTATCATTTATGTACACGTGCCTGCCGCTTGGATGTCGATGTTTGTCTATGGCATCATGGGACTATGCGGCATCATCGCTATTATCTGGCGCATGAAAGTCGCTGAAGCTGTAATGATGGCTTCAGCTCCCATTGGAGCATGGTTTACCGTTATTGCATTGGTTACTGGTTCACTTTGGGGCAAACCCATGTGGGGCACTTGGTGGGAATGGGATGCACGCATGACTTCTGAGTTGATCCTGTTGTTTTTGTATATCGGTATCATGGCCACCTATTCTGCTTTTAGCGAAGATTCTCGCAAGGCAGCGCGAATGGCCGCATTAATTGCTGTGGTGGGTATATTTAATGTGGTGATTATTCATTTCTCAGTTAAGTGGTGGTCCTCTATCCATCAAGGAACAACCGTCTCATTGATGGGCGAGTCACACATCACTTGGGACATGTTAAGACCCTTGTTGATTATGGCATTTGCCACCAAATTTTATTACGGCTATTCTATGTTAAAACGGGCAAGGATTTATCTATTGGAAACAGAAAGCCACAAACGTTGGGTGCAAGATACTGTCAATGAAAGCAATAATGGAGATAAATCATGAATGAATTTTTTAATATGGGCGGTTATGCTTTTTATGTTTGGAGCAGTATTGGTTTATTTCTAGGTGCTATGGTTATTGATTTTATAGGGCTAAGCATGAAAGAGAAAACCGTAAAAAGAAACATAAAATCTTGGATGCGCAGAAAGCTCAATAAGTAGGTTTAAGATGTTTGTGTTTTTTTATACCTCATCGCAAACCAAATCAAAGCAATAATCAACAACTGCAAAGGTAAGCGAACATACAACATGGTCACAGACATATCGGAAAACAATTCAGGGTGCAATGCCATATTAATATTGGCTGGAAAGACTGCCATCGATAAGGCCATCAAACCATAACCAGCAAACAATCTTGTTCTAGGGATCAATAAACCGATGGCTCCTAAAATTTCAAATACTCCACTAACAATCACTAATTCTTTGTGAAAACCTAGATAACTCGGCATGATTTTGATGAATGATTCCATGAAAACAAAATGGGATGCTCCGCCCAACAAGAAGAATAGAGATATTATTAATAAAGATACTTTTGACATAAATATTTTTTACTATTTTACGGTTAGATTGATTACTCTGAAAATATTATTACAAAGGTCAATATCTTTAATTTAACACAATCACAAATTTAAACCACTTTTGTTTCTGCTGAATTTCTTTAATTGTCTTTTTTTGACTTGCATCAAGTGATAACTATCTGCTCCTAAGTAAACTGGCGGCATTTCCCGATAAATAAATAAAGACCATGAAAAATACCCGAATAGCTTTTGCTTTTTTAATAATTTTTGCCAACAGTACTTATGCTGAAGATGATTCTACTGTCGAATTAGATCGAACCACAGTTGTGGCTGTTGCCAACAAGCAAATGCGTCCTATTATGGAAGTTGTTGGCTCGGTTTCAGTGATAACCGCAGACAATATTGCCAATACAAACAGTGAAAACATGGCAGATGCTTTGCGATATGAGAGCAATATTTCGATGGAGAATGCAGGCACTCGATTTGGCAGTTCTGGCATTAATATCCGTGGTATTGGTCAGAACCGTGTTGCCATTGAGATAGATGGCATCACCAATGCCAAACAGTTCTCGCTTGGTACTTATTCAAATGCAACTGCTCAATTACCTGAAACTGATTTGATTAAAAATGTAGAAATCCTCAACGGTCCCGCATCAACTTTATATGGCAGTGATGCCATCGGTGGCATCGTATCAATCCAAACATGGAACCCCGAAGATTTGACCCGCATGAATGATGGCAATAGGTACTCTAAAATTCGACTGGGCTATGATGGTAAAACTCACGGCCGTGTTATTTCTGGTTTAACGGCTTGGGACAATGACAGAATGGGTGGCATCGTTGCCTTTACTCAACGTGATGGCAAAGGCTTAATGAACCATGATTCTACTCAATTGGCACGTGACTTTTCAGACTGGGACGAACAGACTTTATTTACTAAATTTGTCATCAACACTTCTGGCACCAACAACCTTAAATTTGGGTTTACTGGCACTCAGAGAAATAACGATACGCAGATTAATTCATTTATTGGTCAAGGCCGATTTGCCAGAACCACAGAATTATTGGCGAAGGACAACAGTGACAATTATAGATTAACGCTTGATTATGACTTTGCCATAAACAATCAACTATTTGATGATGGTGTACTGCGTGCGTACTATGCTAAAACTACTTTTAAACAGGATACATTTGAAAAAAGAAGTTCTCGCCGAGGTACGCCACTGTCACAATTTAGACATTTTGAATATAATCAACAAAATATGGGGCTGGAGTTAAACCTCAACAAACAAGTTGTAACCCATTCTTCTACACACAATATTATTTATGGCATTGACTATACTTCTTTGGATATCCAAGAGCTCCGCAATGGTTCTGAAACCAACCTTTTTACGGGTGTAACTCTACCGGTTATATTGGGAGAAGTTTTTCCTCGCCGTGATTTTCCCAATTCCAAAGTGAATCAATTGGGTGTTTTCATG
Organism: Gammaproteobacteria bacterium; assembly: GCA_024280395.1. Taxonomy (GTDB): domain Bacteria; phylum Pseudomonadota; class Gammaproteobacteria; order Xanthomonadales; family Marinicellaceae; genus NORP309. The sequence continues at coordinate 11,988 of JAJRQG010000053.1, forward strand.
TTAGATGAAATAACCATAGATGACAGTGCGTGGACAATTATTCCTGCCATCAGATTTGACTATTATGATTTAAAACCCAGTCGTGATGTGTTGTTTGACGCCAATGGAGCTGACACCCAAATAGTCTCAATAAACGAATCCGATATCTCTCCAAAACTGGGTGTGATGTACGACATCAATGACAATGCCAACATTTATGCGCAATATGTGCGTGGTTTTAGGGCACCTCCTTTTGATGATGTCAATATTGGTCTCAATTTACCCATTTTTAATATTCGTGCTATTGCCAATCCAGACTTACAGTCTGAAACATCTAACGGTTTTGAGTTAGGATACCGTTATTTTGGTGACAACCAACAGTTTAGCATCACAAGTTTTTATACCGATTATAATAATTTCATAGAAAGTAAAGCACGTATTGGTGTGGATGTTGACACTGGTACTTTGCTTTTTCAATCGCGCAATATCGAACAAGCAGAGATATACGGCGTTGAGTTGTCACATAAATGGCAGTTCAATGAACAATTATCCAGTTATACCACCCTTGCATGGACCCGTGGGAACAATAAAACCAATGACCAACCCTTAAACACAATTTCTCCAGCAAAAATGGTCAACAATATTTCATGGAGTTCATCTAATCAATTGTGGTCATTGGACCTATACTCTACTTTCACTCAATCTGTTGATCGAATCGACGAGTCAGACCCTCGCGATGATTTCTTCAAGCCTGCTGGTTTTGCAGTTTTTGATTTATTTGCCAACTATAAAATAAGTAATAATCAACAACTTCGATTGGGAATATTCAACTTAGGCAATAAAAAATACTGGAACTGGCAGCAAGTCCGTAATTTTTCTGCAAATGATTCGATTATTGATGCCATGTCACAACCGTCTCGTTCAGTCTCATTGTCTTATACACTAACATTGTAATATTATCCTAGGAACTTGTCCGAGAAGCACAATAAAATCAGACTAGTTGACATATATCAATTACTAGAAGCCCTTTTTTTTCTAAAATAATCAGTATGTTAGGTACTTTGTGCCTATTAGTATAAAAACCGTAATTATTATTGGAGAATTAGAATGAAAACTTTTAGAAAATCCTTATTAATCGCTGGATTATTGGCAGGCTTAAATGTTCAAGCCGTTGATTCTACAGCAGCTCATAAGGCAGAGATGTTAGTTGGTGATTTGGCTGCCCAAGTTAAACTGGGTGAAGGTCTATACAACTCAAATTGTGCAGCATGTCATCAAACTACAGGCTTGGGTATGAGTGGTGTATTCCCACCACTGGCTAACTCTGATTATTTATTAAAAGATAAAAATAGAGCCATCAAGACAGTTATTGGTGGATTAACTGGAAAAGTTACAGTTAATGGCAAAGAATACAATGCAGTTATGCCCAATTTTTCTTACCTCAAAGATGATGAAGTCGCTAATATTATTACCTATGTCATGAACAGTTGGGGCAACAAAGGTTTTCAAGTCAACTCTGGTGACGTTGCCGCGTCAAGATCGAATAAAGTAGCGGTTCCTACTGGCTCAAAAATTGACCACCCTGGACAAACAGAAGTGGGATATGAAGGCGCTCCTTCAGGCATTGATCCGACGCATGCCAAACAATTAATTACTTCTGATGGTCCAGAAATGACAGTGGCTGAATCGGAACATGCCACTAAAATATATTTTGAACGTTGTGCAGGTTGCCATGGTGTGTTGAGAAAAGGAGCAACAGGCAAACCTTTAACTACTGATATCACCCGTAAAAAAGGCACTGACTATCTTAAAACCATGATTACTTATGGTTCTCCTGCTGGCATGCCTAATTGGGGCACAAGTGGCGATTTATCTAAAGGAGAAATAGATACTCTTGCTCGTTTCTTACAACATGAACCACCTGTTCCTCCAGAATGGGGCATGAAAGAAATGAAAGATTCATGGAAAGTCTATGTGAAACCTGAAGACCGCCCCACTAAGAAAATGAATAAATTAAACATTAAAAATATTTTCTCAGTTACTTTGCGAGATTCTGGAGAAGTGGCCTTAATTGATGGCGATACCAAGAAGATAATCAATGTTCTAAAAACTGGTTACGCTGTTCACATTTCACGCATGTCGGCTTCAGGTCGTTATATATATGTAATTGGTCGTGATGCAAAAATTGATATGATTGATTTGTGGATGAAAAAACCAGGAATCGTTTCTACTATTAAAGTTGGGCTTGAAGCGCGTTCAGTTGAAACATCTAAGTACAAAGGTTACGAAGACAAATATGCAATTGCTGGTTCTTACTGGCCTCCGCAATATACCATTATGGATGGCGACACTTTGGAGCCATTAAATATCGTCTCTACAAGAGGAATGACTGTAGATACTAATGAGTATCATCCTGAGCCTAGAGTAGCTGCAATTATTGCCTCTCATGAGCACCCTGAATTTATTGTTAATGTAAAAGAAACTGGGAAAATTTTATTGGTAAATTACAGTGATATTGATAATTTATCGGTCACTACAATCAAAGCAGCCAGGTATTTACACGATGGTGGTTGGGACAGTACACACAGATATTTCTTAACTGCTGCCAACAAGTCAAATAAAGTTGCGGTGATTGATTCTAAAGAACGTAAACTTGTTGCCCTCACTGATGTCACCAAAATCCCACATCCTGGTCGTGGTGCTAATATCATTGACCCTGAATTTGGTCCAGTTTGGATTACCAGTGCCTTAGGCAGTGATGAAATTACATTCTTAGGTACTGACCCAGTGAATCATCCTAAAAATGCATGGAAAGTAGTTCGTGTACTTAAGGGCATGGGTGGTGGATCATTGTTTGTTAAATCACATCCTAAATCTAAACACTTATGGGTTGATGCACCTTTAAATCCTGATAAATCTTTCTCACAAGGAATCGCAGTATTTGATATTGACAACTTAGATGCCGGCTTTAAAGTATTGCCCATCGCTAAATGGGCCAAATTGGGCAAAAAAGGCGCTCAACGTGTAGTACAACCAGAGTATAATGCAGCAGGTAATGAAGTATGGTTCTCTGTATGGAATGGCAAAGATCAGAAATCAGCCATAGTCGTAGTTGATGACAAAACTTTAAAATTGAAGAAAGTGATTAAAGACAAGAGATTGATTACACCTACTGGGAAATTTAATGTGACCAATACTCAGAAAGATATTTACTAAAATTGTAAATGTCGAACCATCCCCCCAAGGAGCCGGCGAAAGTGGGCTCCTAATTAAAACGGGCTATCAATAGATAGCCCGTTTTTTTATTTGTATTTTTTAAGCCCAATCTAAATTTCTTCAAACTCCACCATCTCTCGCAACTGATTGACGTTCTTCAAAATTATATGGTTGTCTTCTATGGCAATTAAATCTTTCTTGACCAATGATTTTAGCGCTCGGGAAAAAGTCTCTGGTTTAATGGATAAACGCGATGCAATATCTCTTTTGGGAATGGTTAAACACAAGTCATAAGAAGTAGAATCTTGGCCCAATTGTATTTGATTTAAAAAATAATCTACAATCCTAAATGAAGCATTGTGCAATGTTTGTTTATCTAACTCTTTTAACATCCAATGGAGTCGCTGAGACAGATGCCCTAACATATTAATACACAAACTATTTGAACTTTGTAAAATCTTTAGGTATTTGTTGGCATCAATACTCACTACAGAACTGGATTTCATCGCGATGGCCGATACTGGATACTTTGGGGCTCCGCCAAACAACACCCCTTCTGCAAATGACGCTCCTGACTGAATGACTTCAATGATTTTTTCGTCACCTTTGCGGGTAGAACGGCACAATTTGATAGCACCACTGTAAACATAGTAAATATGTGTGAGCTTTTCGTCTTGTTGAAACAACATTTGATCGGCTTGTAAATTTTTAATTCTTAAAGACAATAACAAAGAATCAAATTGTTGATCATTCATTGCTTTAAACAAATGCAGTTGTCTAAGTTCTGCAAGCAGAGGTGCATTTAAGAATTTATCTAACATTAATTTCTTGACTCACAATTAGAACTCACCTCATCTTGACTAGAATTCTGCAAATGCTCGACAAAATTACAAGGCCGATGACTGGCATCTAATTGATCCAAAAGAATTTTATCCCATGCCGTTTTACAGGCATTAGGAGAACCTGGCATACAAACGATTAATGTACCATTTGAAATCCCTGCAAGCGCCCTACTTTGTACTGTTGAAGTGCCAATTTCGGTATAAGAAATTTGACGAAACAGTTCACCAAAACCTGGAACGCGCTTAACTAACAAAGGTTCAACAGCTTGCGGTGTATTATCTCGCACAGTAAAACCAGTACCACCTGTTATTAATACAACATTGATATCATCTCTATGTATCCAATCAGAGACTACTGCTCGAATATGAAAAATATCATCACGGGTGATTTTTTTATCCGCAAGATTGTGGCCAGCAGCCAATAATCTTTCTTTTAAAGCAAGGCCCGAAGTGTCATTTTCTTCGTTACGGGTATCGCTAACAGTATGAACAGCAATATTTAAAGGTTTAAATGGTTGTTTTTGTTTGTGTGACATATGACTACAATTGTAATGATTAATTGTTAATTATAAATTGTATTGTACTTATTTAATACCCAAATCCCGATAAAGAAACGAATTTGAGAGTGTGAGTAATTGATATGCATTAACCCTGCGGCATAATACCGTAATTCAGGGCGATAAGAAATTCTCATATCAAAGAATATTATTGCAGGGTGACCCTCTATCTCAAAATAATATGATGTAGAGATGGGGATTTCTTATCGTCCCAACAGGGTGAAATCATAAACATGCTAATTTAAGCTATGAATTCACCTAATTGATTTTATTATGATTGGTCTAAGCCTATTCGCCCTTGGACTGCGTTATCAGCATTTGCTTTAGAGTGACTAGGACTTCATGCTGATGCCTTGCCAAGAACAAATAGGCTTAGACTGTAGTGCGGTATTATGCCGCAGGGTTAATATAAGGAATCACAAAATTAGCAATGAAATTTAAAACTTATGAAAATCAGTCCCAGTTGGATTCTGAAAAATTTCAAGCTCAAATTCTGGAATGGTAGCCAATAAATGATCAAACATGTCAGAAATAATTTGCTCATAAATTGC
>JAJRQG010000054.1 GCA_024280395.1 Gammaproteobacteria bacterium
GGACGATTTGGTGCTTTAGATATAGAAAATGGGCAAATTAAAAACTTTAAAGAAAAGCCAAAAGGTGATGGCGCCATGATTAATGGTGGTTTTTTTGTTCTTTCTCCAAAAGTGCTAGGGCGTATAACAGATGATCAATGCGTCTGGGAGCAAAAACCTTTAATGGGGTTAGCAGAAGATAATCAACTAATGGCTTACGAGCATTCGGGTTTTTGGCAACCTATGGATACTTTAAGAGATAAAATACATTTAGAAGAACTATGGCAATCAGGTAAGGCGCCATGGAAATTTTGGGACTGAATAATGATTGATGAACAGTTTTGGCTTAATAAGCGTGTTTTTCTAACGGGTCATACAGGCTTTAAGGGGAGTTGGTTATCTTTATGGTTAACTGAAATGGGTGCAAAAGTACAAGGCTATGCTCTAGCGCCTGAAACCACACCTAGTTTATTTGTAGAAGCAAAGATTGCTGAAATAATTGGATCTGAAATTGGTGACATTAGAAATTTAGAACAACTTAAAGTGAGTATGAGTGGCTTTAATCCAGATATACTAATTCATATGGCTGCACAACCATTAGTGAGATTGTCTTATAAAAACCCGATTGAAACCTATGAAACTAATGTCATGGGAACAGTTAAGGTGTTGGAAGCAGCTCGTAACTGTAAAAATTTAAAATCCATTATTAGTGTCACTACCGATAAATGTTATGAAAATAAAGAGTGGGAATGGGGATATCGTGAAAATGAGGCGATGGGGGGATACGATCCTTATAGTAGTAGCAAAGGCTGCGCTGAATTAGTTACTTCTGCTTACAGGCGATCTTTCATGCAAGAGCAGGGTATAGGGTTAGCCTCCGCACGTGCAGGAAATGTTATTGGCGGAGGTGATTGGGCAGAAGATCGTTTAATTCCTGATATTTTAAAAGCCTTTGAAAACAATAAACCCGTCATCGTTCGTAATCCAAAATCAGCTCGACCTTGGCAACACGTATTAGAGCCTTTATCAGGCTACTTAGTATTGGCACAAAAACTGTATGAGTCGCCACAAAAATATGCAGAAGGTTGGAATTTTGGACCACATGATGATGACGCAAAACCCGTTGATTGGATTTTAAATAAAATGGTTTCTAAATGGCAAGACTCAAGTTGGCAATTGGATCAAAATGCACAGCCACATGAAGCAGGCTGTTTAAAATTAGATATATCCAAAGCAAAATCAAGATTGCATTGGCAGCCCACATGGTATTTAGACAACACCTTAGAAAAAATAGTCCAATGGCACCAGGCGTGGCTAAATAAACAAGATATGCAAATAGCTTGTTTAAAAGAAATTAATGATTATATGAGAGATATGAAAAATGCAAACGACTGATTCCTTGAGAAAAGAGATAGCTGAACTTGTTAAACAATATGCGACACTACAATATGCTGAAAAAACTTTTGAACCAGGAAAATCAGTTATTCCACCTTCAGGCAAAGTCATGGGAGAGACTGAACTACTCTATATGGTAGAAGCCTCATTAGATGGATGGTTAACTACAGGGCGGTTTAATGAGCAATTTGAAAAAGAACTTGCTGAATTTATTGGTGTTAAACATCTCATATCAGTCAATTCAGGATCATCGGCCAATTTAGTTGCTTTCGCCACCTTAACGTCTCCAAAATTAGGTGGGCGTGCAATTCAAAAAGGTGATGAGGTGATTGCCGTTGCTGCAGGTTTCCCAACCACTGTAAATCCGATCGTACAATTTGGTGCAGTGCCTGTTTTTGTTGATGTCGAGTTAACAACACATAATGTGAATGCTGACTTAATCGAAGCAGGAATCACACCTAAAACAAAAGCCATCATGCTGGCGCATACCTTAGGCAACCCGTTTAACCTTAAAAAAGTCAAAGAATTGTGTGAAAAATACAATTTATGGCTGATTGAAGATTGTTGTGATGCCTTAGGCGCAAAATATGAAGGGAAAATGGTGGGTACTTGGGGTGATATTGCCACCCTCAGCTTTTATCCTGCACATCATATTACTATGGGGGAAGGCGGCGCTGTCTTTACCAATAATAGCCAACTGAATACCATTGCAGAATCGTTTAGAGACTGGGGACGAGACTGTTACTGTAAACCCGGGTGTGATAATACGTGTGGTACCCGTTTTAGCGTGCAGCATGGTGGCCTGCCACAGGGATATGATCACAAATATACTTATTCTCACCTGGGATATAATTTAAAAATTTCTGATATGCAAGCTGCTTGTGGCGTTGCACAACTTAAACGTGCACCAGAATTCATTAAAAAGAGAAATGCAAATTTTGAATATTTAAAAAATAAACTATCAACTCTAAGTGCGTTTTTAGAATTTACAGAAGCGACAAAAAATTCAACGCCTTCCTGGTTTGGCTTTCCCGTGACCATTAAAGATTCTGCCGGAATATTGCGGGTAGATTTAATTAAGTTCTTAGATCAAAACAAAATTGGCACTCGTTTGGTTTTTGCAGGAAACTTAACGCGTCAACCTTATTTCAAAGACATTGAATATAGAATATCAGGTGAATTAACTAATACTGATATCAGTATGAATCAAACTTTTTGGTTAGGTATTTTTCCTGCACTAGGGACTGAGCAATTAGATTTTATTGCTGAAAAGTTAGAAGAGTTTTTTGGCCTTAATTTCTAATGACAAAGCTACAAACTATTATACTTACGGGCGCAACGGGTTTTTTAGGTAGCCATTTGTTAGAAGCCTTGTTGTTAAAAGGGTATAAGGTCATCATTCTTAAACGCTCCACATCCAATGTTTGGCGTATTACACATTTGTTAAATCGAGTCGTCAGCTATGATGTCGATGTACAATCCTTGGAACTGGCATTTGAGCAACAGCGCATTGATGTGGTTATTCACACGGCTTGCCATTATGGACGTAATAGTGATGCTATCCATCAAATTGTTGAAAGTAATTTAATGTTTGGCCTGCAAATTTTAGATGCTAGTTTAAAATTCAATACAGATATTTTTTTCAACACAGACACCTTATTGCAAAAACATTTAAATGTTTACACTTTGTCCAAAAAGCAATTTGTAGAATGGTTGCAGCAACAGTCAAATAAAATTCAAGTCATAAATTTAAAACTCGAACATATGTATGGTCCAAAAGATGATAGTACTAAGTTTGTACCATGGGTGCTTTCGCAACTAAAATCTAACGTACCTGAAATTAAACTGACCAAAGGTGAGCAGCTTAGAGATTTTATTTACATTGAGGATGTTGTGTCTGCTTATTTAACAGTATTAGAAAAAGCACATGGCCTAGAAAAATTTAACGAGTTAGATGTGGGTACAGGAAAATTAGTATCAGTTAAATCATTTCTTGAAAAATTAAAAACAATTTATGAATTTAAATATGGTACAACAGCGACAAAATTGGCTTTCGGCGCACTGCCATACAGAGAAGGTGAATTGATGACGGTTGAAGTTGATAATAGTGCATTACAAGCATTAGGCTGGTTAGCAAGCACACAATTAGAAGACGGATTAACAAGTATTATAAAGGAGTGCATATGAAGTACTTAATTACAGGCGGCTGTGGCTTTTTAGGCTCCAATATTGCTAGTGAACTTTTAAAACTGGGTCATGAACTGGTAGTGTTTGATAGCCTATATCGCTTTGGTAGTTATCAAAACCTGGAATGGTTAAAAAAGCAGGGTGAGTTTGAGTTTATTCATGGCGATATTCGAAATACAAATGATGTAGAACGTACTATTAAACTACATCAGCCTGATGTGATTTATCATTTAGCGGGGCAAGTTGCCATGACTACATCCATTTCCGACCCGCGAATGGATTTTGAAGTTAATGTTGGTGGGAGTTTTAATCTTCTCAATGCGATACGGCTCTATTCGCCAGAAAGTACAATTATTTATTCATCAACTAATAAAGTGTATGGTGATTTAGAGCAGTTTAGCTATGAAGAAACGGAAACACGTTATCAGTGTATAGATAAACCGAATGGTTTTGATGAGGCTGTTAATTTAGATTTTCACTCACCTTACGGCACCTCAAAAGGTAGTGCAGACCAATATATGCTCGACTTTGCTCGTATTTATGGTTTAAAAACCGTAGTCTTTAGACATTCATCCATGTTTGGGGGCAGGCAGTTTGCCACAATTGATCAGGGCTGGTTAGGTTGGTTTACGCAAAAAGCAGTTGAAATTAAAAATAATACTCTGAAAGAACCCTTTACGATTTCTGGCAATGGAAAACAGGTTCGGGATTTATTATACGCCAGCGATTGTGTAGCCTTATACCTTAGAGCTGCAGAAAAAATACAAGATATTAAGGGTCAGGCTTTTAATATTGGTGGAAGTATACAAAATTCATCATCGTTACTCGAATTGTTTCAATTCCTGGAACAAGAGCTTGATATCACCATAACATACAAACAGCTTCCTCCAAGAGAAAGTGATCAAAAGGTCTTTGTATCTGATATTACCAAAGTGACAAAGATGACATGTTGGCAACCAAAAGTTGATAAGCAAGCAGGTATAAGAAAAATGATTGATTGGGTGTCTCAAGTTGAATGAAATTTCTCAAGCAAGAACAAAAAACTATTTCAAGCAAATTAAAGTTTCTGGGTTTTATAAATTAGTCACAATTCTAGCCTCCTTTATAGCTATGCCTATAATGATTAAGTATTTAGGTATGGAAATGTTTGGTATTTGGGCTACTATGCTCACTCTGATTTCTTGGGTGATGTTGTTTGATTTTGGTATAGGCAATGGCTTAAAGAACAAAGTGTCAGAAAGCTTGGCACAAGATAACCCAGAGTTAGCGGCAAGTTTTATTTCAACGGCTTATGGTATTATCGGAGTTGTTTCTCTGGTTTTTTTTTTAGTACTTTTAGTCGCAAGTTTTTGGTTACCTTGGCAAATTATTTTTAATACGCAGGCAGTTACTGAAATAGCACTAAGAGAGGCGATACTTACACTTGGCTTTTTTATATTTTTTAATTTTTGGATTAGTCTAGCCAATCAAATTTATCACGGTTTGCAGAAGACCTCGGTTGTAGTGTTAGGACAGCTTATATCAAACGTTCTTGCTCTAGTCTTTGTCTATGCACTATATTTGTTTACTGTGCGTACAATTGTTTATATTGTTTGGGCTTATGGTATATCGTTGGTAACTGCGAATTTGGCCTTAACACTGTTTCTTTTTAACCAGCATGCTCACCTAAAGCCAAAATTTACACTTTTTAGCAATCAAAAAATTAAACCACTAATGACTTTGGGGTTAAAGTTTTTTGTCATTCAATTTGCTGTGCTGATGATGTTTTTGACAGATAAAATTTTGATTATTCAGTTGCTTGGTCCCACCGAAGTTACGTCGTATGAAGTTGTATTTAAATTATTTAGTGTTTTTACAGTCTTACATAGTTTGATTGTAATGCCTTTATGGCCTGCCTATTCAGATGCATATAAAAGAAAGGATTTTAATTGGATAAGAAACCAATTAAAAAAGCAATTATTGATAGCTATATGTCTTTTTTTTGGAGCGGGTATTCTGGCAATAATTGGTCCATGGGTTGTAAAGTTTTGGATGGGTGATACCGTTAAAATAAAAGGAATACTTTATTTTTTGTTTTTTATTTTCATTATATTTTCTGTTTGGGTAAATGTATTTGCAATCTTTATAAGTGGAACTGGTTTTCTTTATTTCTCTGTGTGTGTAAATATCTTTATTGCAGTCACTAATGTTCCATTGAGTATTTTTTTAGTTAACTATGTTTTTCATGGCATTGAAGGTGTGATAATTGCAACATTGTGTTCTATGTCTTTAGGGCTGTTTTTTGCTCCATATCAAGTAAAAATGATTTTAAACAATAAGGAAGGCATATGGATGCGTTAGTTAGTGTTCTAATACCTACATTCAATCGTCCAGAGTTGATAAAGAAATCTATAAATTCTGTTCTATTGCAATCATATAAAAATATCGAAATAATTGTTACAGATAATTCCTCTGATTGTAAAACAACTGAGGTTATAAGTGGTTTTAGTACTTTAAAAATTAAATACTATAAAAATGTATGTAATATAGGCCCTATACTTAACTGGAAGTATGCTTACGATAAATCATCTGGCAAGTATTGGTTGCTTCTGCCAGATGATGATTATTTGATAAATCCATTTTACATTGAAGACGGCATTAAAATAATGGAAGCAAATAATGATGTATCTGTCATATTTACAGACTGTATCCTTTCATACCCAAACAAAAAAAAATTAGGTCTATCAAATGCATTTGGATTAGTTGAAACAGCAAAATTTAGGAATCTTTTTTGGAATAAAATTCAAATACCAACCATTGCTAATATTGTAAGAAAAAGTTGTGTGAATAATTTGGATTTTTTTACGAATAACGAAATACTATATTCCGATATAGAATTATGGTTGAAGCTTTCTCAGTCAACAAAATTGTTTTACTTTTATAATGAACCATCCGTGAACTATAGTTTTGGTGAGGATAATATAGTTCTTAACATGTCAGAAGAATTGTTAATTAAAAATTCATATTTCATTTCAAACTCAATTTATGATAGATATGATAGATTTCTATATTGCCTTCGTTATTATAATTTCATAAGCTCTATTTACCATTTTCCTGTATTCAGAGTCGCTTATGGCATTTCTATTGTCAATTCATTATTCAAAATACAAAGGTATTGCTTTTATATTGGGGTTATTTTGTTAATGACAAAGCGATTTGTAAAGAAAATGTTGCTTAATATTATTAATTTGGGTGGTATTAGGTGACGTTGGTATCAATTCTTATCCCTGTCTTTAATAGAGAAAAAATAATTTCAGAAACTTTAGATTCGGCTTTATCACAAACTTATTCCAATATTGAAGTGATTGTTGTTGATAATAATAGTATGGATAATACATGGAGAGTGATACAGCAGTATGCAAACAAGGATAAAAGAGTTAAAGCTTTTAGAAATGAAACGAATATTGGGCCTGTAAAAAACTGGAAGCGTTGTATAGATGAAGCAACAGGTGAATTTGGAAAAATTTTATGGTCAGATGATCTAATTGCTCCTGAATTTCTGGAAAAAACTTTACCTTTACTTACGGATGATGTTGGTTTTGTTTATTCCGGTGTAAAAATATTTGCAGATATTCCTGAAAATGGTATAAAGCATTATTTCATTGGAAAAAGTGGTATATATTCAACTAATAAATTTATTAATTATGCACTTTACGATAAGGGGGCACCCTTTTCACCTGGCTGTGCAGTTTTTAGGTTGGATGATTTGAAAAATAATCTTCTTGTTGATGTGCCGAATAAGATTAATAGTGATTTTTCAATGCATGCCATCGGTAATGACTTGCTGATTTTTTTATTAACGGCTTTGGGTTACAAAAAGTTTGGTTTCGTATCGGAAAGTCTCTCTTTTTTTAGAGCGCACGATGGTTCAATTAGTGAATCATCTAAAATAGGGAAGCTGTTTTTATATTACGCACTTGCAAAGGCTTATTTTGTTGATGAATATCTACCAACAGAACGTCGTAACTTTGCGAGTTACGTTCAAATGTTACTATGGCGATACAAGTATTCAAAAGAATATGGTCTAAACCAAGTAGATGATTTTTTTAAAGAGCCAGTAAAGCTAAGCCCAGGTTGGTTTATTTTATACATATCAAAAAAAATTTCCCAGTATCCAAGATTTGGTTTGAATAGAATATTTGGTAATTAGGCTGGCAAGTTACTGAAATTAAAATTCACTAGTTAGAGTGTTTTTTTGATGAAGAAGTGGTAGTAGTGTTGAATATTTTAATTTTAGCCTTTTTTTAGAAAAAAGTAATGATTAAGAGTGCGAAAGTATTAATCGGCTTAATTTATTCAGGTTGAACTACAACAGAGATTGCTAAAAAAGTGAATGACGTAAATAAGTTTGTTGTAAGCTGCTTGGATGTTGGTTATAGCACTACTAGGCTAGTAACTAAAGAACCGCCGGTAGTAAGCAAGAAGCCTGAGGATGAGTTTGAAACAGTGTTGTTAGTGCCGGAAGGCAAAGGTAGACAAGGCGAGGGTGGTTTGCGTTTGCAAGGATACTTTAAAACTAGCGAACCAGATAAACCTCTAATTACCGTGGTAACCGTAGTATTTGATGGTGAGCAGTTTCTAGAAGAAACAATTAAAAGTGTTATCAATCAAACCTATGACAATATTGAGTATATTATTATAGATGGTGGCTCTACTGATGGAACCTTAGATATCATCTGTAAGTACGAGCAAACAATTGATTATTGGGTGAGTGAGAATGATAGGGGGATTTATGATGCAATGAACAAAGGTATTGATGCTGCAACAGGCAGTTATCTGCTTTTTTTAGGTGCAGATGATGAATTGTTTGACAGTAATGTTTTTGATGAGTTGAAATTATATTTTATGGAAAAACCGGATCTGGTATATGGAGATATTAAATATAGAAACCAACAACGAATTGATTCCAGGTTTTCAATTTATACATTACTTCATAACACGATACATCATCAAGGGGCATTCTATCATTCCAGGCTATTTACATCATTTAGGTATAATACCTTTTATAGTATTGCCGCTGATTATGAATTAAACCTGAAAATCTATTTAGATAATAAATACAAAGTAATAAAATCTAAAGGAATAATTTCATTATGTAGAGATGATGGTATTAGTCACGTAGAAAGTTCAAAATCACACGCTGAAATGAATGGCGTGAGAAAAAAATACATGAGTGGCTGGCTAAATCATATATGCAAATTAATGTTAGGTCTAAAAGTATTTTTAAAAGATATTTTTAAAAGCTAAGGTATTGTCTATAGTAATGATTATGAGCTGCTTGAATTGCTCTATACGGATTAAGAATTAACAATTTATCACTTTTAAGGTTAGGATGATAATATTTGCATCCCCAAATCTATTGTGGATGAACATTCACAGCAGTTAATCCTTTAGGTCCTGACTCAATCTCAAATTCCACAGTCTGACCTGCAGTCAATTTTTTAAATCCGTCACCCATGACGACGGAATAATGTACGAAAACATCTTCGTCACCTTCTACTGGCTCAATAAAACCAAAACCTTTAGTGTTGTTAAACCATTTTACAATGCCTGTGGCCATAAGAATACTCCTAACTATGAAACTCTGGTTACCCTGATGGGTGTTTTCAAAATCTAAAACAGATGCGTTACTGGTTCTACGTCACTACAGCAACTAATTGATTGGATATTATTGTACTGCTATTTATTAACTAAAGTTTCGGAGTTCAAATAAGAAATCAAGTCATTGATTAACAAAGAAAATAGCGCCCTAAAAGAGTATAATATAAGTTGACTTGAAATCATCTAAAAACTCAAATAGGACGCACATGAATCATGCCTCAAAACTGCC